>CAZUFQ010000233.1:0-4947 GCA_964618735.1 uncultured Enterobacteriaceae bacterium | reverse complement strand
ACCGAAGCCGGAGGTGGCTTGGGAGCGCCGACGCCCGGTCCGCCTCTGCCGGATCTGCCGCTCGGTCCGCCCGCACCCGTGGCAGACGGCCCGTCTGCGGGATTGCCCGCCGGGCCACCGGCGCGGAGTCCCGGACCGCCGGGCAATCCGGCTCCGCCGGGGCGGCCCGCAATTGTCTGGCCCGCACCGGGCGGGGGCCCGGGTTTTGGCGCGATTGTATCCACAGCCTTCTGAAGCCAGAAGGTCGCGAGATTTTCGCATGGTGCTCCATTGCCGGCGACCATCGCTAAATTTTTGGATGGAAAGCACTTCTGCTGCCGTGCCTTCACCGCCACGGTGGGTGTATGATTCCATCACTTGCACTCCTTCAAGCGATGGAAAGTGTTTAATCAACACGCGTTGCAGCGCCATATCGAGGGCATTGACGCCGCCAACACCCTGCGCTGCGCCGAAATCTTCTTCACCGTCGATTTCGACAACAACTATCGCATCAATAGCGGTCCGTTCTTCCCATTGTTCGTCCACGACCCGCCAACGGATAACGCGAAATGGGGGATGATATGCTGGATTGTGGCGCCAACGCTCGACTTCTTGTGAAGCCTGGGGGGTTGTCGCCTCTTCAAAAAACCCTACGGATTGTCCGCTCTGTTCTGCCATGGAGACTCCGTATTGTGGTGTCCTACTGTGCATGATCGGAACGGGAACTGATTTCTACAGCTGCGGTGGTGTTAACTGCTCTATTCTTCTACTTGCTGCCTTGTTTTGTACGATACGTGGAAACCGTGCGCTGAACAATGACCTCTCGGATTTCACTGGTCCTGCAAGGTGTTCCAGTCGATCTCCCAGAATTGCGGCAAAGGAGGAGCAAATTCGAAATGTCCGCCAAAGCACTCAAAGCTCGGTTTATGGGAAAGCCGCTCTGTCAGCAAATGAAGATATTCTTCGATGCTTTCATTTGCTGGCGTCCCAATGTCCATCCGTGTGTGTTGCCCGCATTTTTTACAACTGATTTTGACAAACATAGGCTCCTCTGGTTTTGTCCACTCCAAGCAGGTAGGCGCCTCTTACCACGGTCTCGACAATAGGAGCAAGACGCTTGTCCATTCGTGGTGCTTCTTAATGCTTACTTTTTACTGAAACGTTACGCAATGAGGTTCGTGATGGCTAGAGCCACAACATCTTGTAGGTGAGAGGATCGCCTTGCCAGAGGGGTAGCGGTTTGTTAGAAGAAGACATGGTGGTCACCCCTAGTTTAGTACGTGTAAAAAAGCCCGTCTCGCCGTGCGGTCAGATGGGCTTTTTGGCATCTAGAATCCGCAAAGGAGCGTGAACATGCTTTCCCCCGAGATCCCTGAAGGACTGACGTTCGACGACGTATTACTGTTGCCCGGCGCTTCAGACTTCATGCCGAAGGACGCGGATGTGAGAACTACTCTCACGCGGACGCTAGAGTTGAATGTGCCGTTGATTAGCGCGGCGATGGACACGGTCACTGAATCGCGCACAGCGATCACCATGGCGCAGGCGGGTGGTATCGGCATTATCCACCGTAACCTCAGCATTGCTGCTCAAGCACAAGAAGTAGAGAAGGTCAAAAAGTATGAAAGCGGCATGATCGTTGATCCCGTGACCATTTCTCCTGATATTACCATTGCGCAAGCGCGTGAGATTATGGAGCGCTACCAGATCTCCGGGCTGCCGGTCACGAAAGACGGCAGGCTCGTCGGTATCCTCACGAATCGCGACTTACGTTTCGAAAAACGTCTTGACCGGCTGGTGTCCGAGGTGATGACGAAAGATCGGCTGGTGACCGCGCGCCCAGGGGTTGGACTCGATGAAGCGAAAGAAATGCTGCATCAGCACCGCATCGAGAAACTCTTAGTAGTTGATGACCGCATGCAACTTAAAGGATTGATTACAGTTAAAGACATCGAGAAGACAAATCAGTATCCAGACGCCTGCAAGGATAGCCTTGGACGTCTGCGCGTTGGCGCCGCCGTTGGAACTGGGGAAGACCGTGAGGCTCGGGTTGAGGCCTTAGTGCGCGCCGGGGTGGATGTCGTGGTAATTGATACTGCGCATGGGCATACCAGCAGTGTGATAGAGACGATTCGCGCACTCAAAAGCGCCTTTTCGCAACTCGAGGTTATTGCCGGCAATGTCGCAACGGCGGACGGAACAGAAGCGCTGATTCGCGCTGGAGCAGACGGCGTCAAGGTTGGCATGGGCCCCGCTTCGATTTGCACGACGCGCGTAGTGTCGGGTGTGGGCGTGCCGCAACTGACGGCGATTATGGAAAGTGTGAAAGTCGCGTCCAAGACGGATACTCCGGTGATTGCTGACGGCGGCGTTCGTTTCTCTGGCGACATGGTCAAAGCGCTTGCGGTCGGGGCAAATTCTGTGATGATCGGCAGTTTATTTGCCGGTACGGAAGAGAGCCCAGGCGAAACAATTCTGTATCAGGGGCGCAGTTATAAATCGTATAGAGGCATGGGGTCGCTCGAGGCAATGCGGGAGCGAGAAGGCAGCCGCAACCGTTATTTCCAGGATGATGAAGACAACGTTGGGAAGTTAGTGCCCGAAGGCATTGAGGGGCGCGTGCCATATAAGGGCAATCTCGCGTTGATTATCGATCAGATGGTTGGCGGTCTCAAAGCAGGGATGGGGTATACAGGATGCCGTACACTGGCTGAATTGCGCACGAAATCCCGTTTTATCCGAGTCACATCTGCGGGGCTGCGCGAAAATCATGTCCACGATGTCATCATCACGAAAGAGGCGCCGAACTATCGGATGGAATAAGCAGCCTATGGCAGGTAGCTCGTTCGCTGCGCTCACTCTATGGCTCGCTTCGCTTTATGGCATAGAGCAGAGGGCTAACGGTGGAAACGATTTACTATGGGGCGAGTGAAACGAGCGAGCTATAAGCCATAGAGCGACCATAGGGAGCGAGCTACAAGCAGTATGATTCTTATTCTCGATTTTGGCAGCCAATATACTCAGCTCATCGCTCGCCGCGTACGCGAGGCGAAAGTGTATTGTGAAATCCATCCCTACAACCTTTCCCTTGAACGTATTCAACAATTACAACCCGAAGGCATTATCCTCTCCGGTGGGCCAGCTAGCGTATATGCAGAAGACGCCCCGATGCTTGATGCCCGAGTGTTGGATATTCCAGTTCCGGTCCTGGGCATTTGCTACGGCATGAATGTTCTCTTTCAGCTCGCAAACGGTATAGTGACAAAAGCAGAGCGGCGAGAGTTTGGTTCAGCCGAGTTGAGCGTTGATGAGGCCAGTAATTTGTTTGCTGGATTTACACCCGGCGGCAAAACACGCGTGTGGATGAGTCACGGCGACAAAATGGAAACTCTGCCGCGCGGCTGGCGAGTGTTGGGCCATTCAGCGAATTCTCCCTTTGCCGCGTGTCGAGATGATGCTGGCCGTTTCTACGGCGTCCAATTTCATCCCGAAGTGGTGCACAGCGAGCGCGGGCGGGAAGTCTTGCACAATTTTCTCTTTCGCATTTGCCGGTGCGCGCCGAGCTGGACGATGGAAGGGTTCATCGAGCGTGAGACGCAGCGGATTCGTGAACGTGTAGGAGATCAGCGGGTTGTCTGTGGTCTGAGCGGCGGGGTGGATTCCGCAGTAGTGGCGTTGCTGCTGCACCGGGCCATTGGCGGGCGATTAACGTGTGTTTTTGTTGACAATGGATTGCTGCGTAAAGACGAAGCTGCACAAGTGGTGAAGGTCTTTTCTGGTTTGGGTCTGAATCTCCGTCATGTGGATGCGACGGAGCGGTTCCTGAAGAATTTGGCTAATGTTGAGGATCCGGAACAAAAACGCCGCATCATCGGTCACACGTTCATCGACGTGTTTGAGGAAGAGGCGAAGACAATTCCCAACGTACAGTTTTTGGCCCAAGGGACGCTCTATCCTGATGTCATCGAGTCTGTGTCATTCAAAGGTCCATCTGCAAGGATCAAGAGCCATCATAATGTGGGTGGGCTGCCCGAACGTATGCGGCTCCAGTTGATCGAACCACTGCGCGAATGGTTCAACGATGAAGGACGGGTGCTGGGACGGATGCTGGGCTTATCGGATGAGAGTTGCAAGCTTCTCGTCGTCTTCATCGTATCGCACCGGATCGAGATCGAAGGCGAACGATGGCCCGTGATCGCTGCCCTGGTACCGTTCGGGACGGTCGATCGTCCACCATTCGTAGAGGGAGCGCAAGGCTCGATGCGCATCCCGTTGCTCGATACCGACGTCATCGTCCGTCGCCTCTTCGGTGAACCACTTCCAGAGCTCAAGCCTCTTGAGGTCCTCCGCCGTGTTTCGGGCCGCGGCCAGGTCGGGCTTCGCGAGATCCGCTTCCCCGAGCGCCGTGTGCGCGCTGGTGTCGGCGGTGCCGGGCGCTGATCTCACGGTCTCCTCGAGGAGCGTAATGGCCTGCGGCCCCTGCCCGGTTGGGGGCCGCGGGCCCCCCCGACGCGAAGAGGACTGAACCGGATGATGGAGGGGCGGACAACACGCGCCCGGACCTCGGGGCGCCCGACGTCGAAGGCCATCCAGGCATTGATTCATCCGCTCTGCAAGGGGCGGCAGGTGCTCGTGGTTGTGCCGTAGCGGGTGGTGGCGCGAAGAACGCATTCCCCTTCGCGGCTCTGCTGATAGGGTGGTCGACTACGCATTTGCAACGGCGGCGAGCACGACGTCGACTCGGCGTTGGGTAGCCAGTTTGCTTTGGCGGCGCTACCGCATCGAGCAGATCACCGTGAGTCGAAGCTGTACCGGTTTCACGACGCGCTGAGCGCCGCTCCGGACTGACGCCACCTTTTTTCGAGAACCGCCGATCCTGTAAGGAGAAGCCTGTCTACATCGGTGAAGGCCGGGGTCTTCGCGGCCTTGAGTCTCTGGCCCCGCCTCCCCCCCGCGGAGCCAAACGTT
>CAZUFQ010000232.1:0-9007 GCA_964618735.1 uncultured Enterobacteriaceae bacterium | reverse complement strand
CGCTATCCATCCCCAGGATCCGCAGATTGTGTATGCAGGTACACAGGTTGGTCCATATCGCAGCATAGATGGCGGCGACCATTGGGAACGTCTGGCGTTTCCGGATGCGGGTGAAGTGGTGTGGTCCATCATCTTTCATCCGCGCGATCCGCGGCTTCTTTATCTTGGTACAGCTCCGGCTGCGGTTTATCGAAGCGACAACGGCGGCGAGAGCTGGCGTCGCCTGCCTATTGTCTCGCCAGCGGGGATGGTGCGTATGGCGTTTCCAACTCGTGTCATTCGCTTGGCGATTGATCCAAGTCAACCCGATGAAGTCTATGCTGGGATGGAAGTTAGCGGGCTGATCCGCAGTGTGGACGGCGGTGAGACCTGGAACGACTGTACACCGGCGTTGGTGAAGTTGGCGGACAAGGCTCACCTCAAGAGCCAGCTCGGCAGCGACACCGAGATCGAAGGGATGATGGATACTCACGCCGTAGCAGTAAGCGCCGCTCAGCCAGGCATGGTCTTTTTAGCCAATCGTATGGGGTTATTCTGTAGTCCTGATCGAGGAGAAAACTGGCGTGAGCTGGAGATCTGGCGTTTCTCACCCTTTGCGTATGGCCGCGATATTCAGGTAGCGCCGCATGACCCCCGGAGTCTCTATGCTGCGCTGAGCCCAGCGGCGATGAGTCAAGCGGGCGCTCTCTATCGCAGCCAGAATCTCGGTCAGACCTGGGAGCGCTTTGATCACCACGTTTCACCGCGCCGCACTATGATGGCCGTAGCGCCGAGTCAACGCGATCCGCAATGTGTGTACGGTGTGAATAGTATTGGTCAAGTATTTGGGACACAGGACGGCGGGACGACCTGGAGAGAATTTCCGCTGCCTGCGGGGTTTCGGAATGTTTACACTGTAGCCTGTGGATAGCAATGAGGCTGAGCCTCTCTTCTCCTTTCGCACCCAGGCAGAGCCTGGGTGCGAGGCTAACAGTGATTGAGACAGCAGAATTCGTTAATCATATAGGCATTCGTAGGGGCGCAGCATGCTGCGCCCCTACCTGTTCCATTACAGAGCTAGACTAGGCCCCGTCCACCAACACCTTCCGCCGCGTAAAGAGCCAACGCCCATCACGTTTTACCAGTTGATCTTCATACTCACCGGAGATGACGACCTTCGTGCCACCCTCTTTGGTAGTCGAGGTCATCAACAAAAAGCAGCGAGACTGCGCTTCGTCTCCTTTTACCTCGGTCAAGATGTTCGTTACATAATGACGCAAGTTTGGCGAGGCTGTAGTGAGCTTTTTTACTTCAGCGGTGAACTTATCCAACTCTCCGTGCGCGGTAAAACGGCCAATCATGCCGTCAAAAACGCCTTCTGGCGCAAAACAGTTGGCCCACCCCTGAAAGTCGTTGTGGTCAATAGCAAAATTGTACCGCGCAATCAGCTCGGCAATCTCCGCTTTGTCGCGCGCAATATCGTCTTGAGCCATGCGATTCCTCCTCACAGCCAGTGTTAGAGACCGTAGACGTCGGCCACGTTCTCGCCAATGACTTTCTGCCGGGTCGAGGCAGACATCGGCTCCACCAGCTCTTTTAGTTCGTCCATGTAATTGCCTGGATGATCGAAGTGCGGAAAATCCGAGGCCCAGAAAAATTTGTCCGCCCCTACGAAGTCTACAATGTGGCCGAAAGCTTTCTCGTCCGGATCGCCTGAGATCCAACATTGGCGATAGAAGTAATAACTCGGCTTCTCTTTCAATGGCACCGTCTCTCCGAGCGCGCTATCGTACACCGCATCCATGCGGTTAAGCAGATAGCCTGCCCAACCGGCGCCTGACTCTAACACGACAACCTTGACCTTAGGAAAACGATCGAACAGTCCATGCTGGAACATCGCCGTAAACGCCTGCAGCGGGCCCTGCGCCCCATGCACATTGTGATGCCACATGGCCCATTTTTGCAGATCGCGAAACCGCTGATGGACGCGCTTAGCCGGCGGCTCTCCGCTCGGATGAATGCCTACGGGCACGTCAAACTCTTGCGCCTTCGCCCAAAAGGCGTCGTAGTCTGGATGCGCATGGGACTTGTAGGTCGGAGTAAACGGCACGAAAAACGCGCCCCGGCAGCCGCTCTTCACTGCGCGTTCGAGCTCGCGCGCGGCTTCTTGGGGATCGCCAAAAGAAATATGTGCGATGGGAACAAGCCGCCCGTTGGAGTTGGCGCAAAAGTCGACTACCCAGCGGTTGTAAGCCCGTGCGTAGGCGGCTTGCAGCTCGAGATCGTCAATATCTTCGGCTTCCCACATTAGTCCCAGGCTGGGATAGATGATAGCCTTCTCAAGACCTTCTTGGTCCATGCGGGCAAGACGCTCTTTGGGGTCCATAGAGCCAAAAGGCGCTTGGTTTACGTAGGTTTTCTCCGGACTTGGCTCTAGATCCTTCCCTCTTTTCCCCATTGCGCCGGACATCGCTAACTGGCCAGGCTTGAAGTATTTGGCCGGGGCGCCGCCGATATCGATCACTTCGAGTCCTTCGTGGTTTTTACGGATGCGGATGGTGCGGTCACGATACTGGGGATCAATATATTTCTCCCATATGTCCGGCGGCTCCAGAATGTGCCCATCAGCATCAATCGCGCCGGAATATGGAAAGCGTTCGTTCTGGATCACTGGATTTCTCCTTATATCATAAAAAACGTATAGTATTTGTTGAGTTTAAAGGACGCTCTACGCGCCAGCCAGTTCGGCGCACCAGGGCGCCCTACCATCTGCCGGTCATTGTGAATCTACATCTGCCTAACGGAAGTTACGGATAAGGCCCACATATTTTTCTAAAATCGGCCATTGCGTGTCTGGCGCGCCTGGGTCCAGCAAGAACAAGACGCGATTGAACCCGAGCTTGATCAGCTCTCCAATCCGTTGTTCAGAGCCGCTCACGCCCGCCAGCGAGTAGGCCGTAATAACGCTGAGATCAAACTCGGTCATCGATCGTCCTACACGTTCGGCTTCTTTACGGAGTTCCCCTAGTCCCCGCTCCAGATCAAAAGCGCCGTCCAACGGAATCCACCCATCGCCATATTCGGCGACGCGTTTAAACACCCACTTGGACATGGCGCCGAGGAGCACTGGCGGCCCGCCAGCTTGGACTGGTTTGGGCCAGCACCACAACGGGTCAAAATTGACAAATTGGCCATGGAACTCGGCTACATCCTTGCTCCAGATTTCCTGCATGGCCAATACGCGCTCACGCGTCACTTTCCAACGATCTTTCAGCTCTACGCCATGGTCGGCCATCTCTTCGGCATTCCAGCCTGCGCCGATGCCAAAAAGGAAACGACCGTTGGATACTCGATCCAAACAGGCGATGGTCTTCGCCAGCGTAATCGGGGGATGCTCGGGGACAAGGCAAACCGAAGTGCCCACCCTGAGCTTCTGCGTGACTGCCGCCGCCGCAGTGAGCCCGATGAAAGGATCATAAAACTGCTTGTAATACTCGGGCAGCTCTCCGCCGAGCGGAAACGGTGTCTTGCGACTGGTTGGGATATGCGTATGTTCCCCAAACCAAATCGACTCAAACCCGTTGTCTTCAGACCAGCGCGCTAAATCGACCGGTTGGATGGCGTAGTGTGTTGGTATTGTAACAAACCCAAAGTCCACCATAGCTTGCGCCTCCTTAATTATGAGTTCGTGCTCGCCTCAATGTGGTATTACCGTTGATGGTAAAGTGGATGACCGCGAAACGATGTGCACACGCGATTAAAGTGATGACCTTCAAGATTAGCAAGATACAGCGTTTGCATGTCCGGTCCGCCAAACGCACAATTTGTGGGGAACGCGAGTTTCGTTCCCGCAGGGTCGTCGATCAACAACTCCCAATTCCCATTCGTGTCCACTTTGATGACTTTGTGAATGGGAGCAAGCTTGCCGTCTTTCGGAGTGCCGGGCAGAGTGATGTAGAGGTTACGATCTACATCAAAGGCCATCCCGTCCGGCAGCGCGGGAAATCCCTTGGAGTAAATCTCCGGCTTGCCGAACGTGCCGTCTTTCTTGATCTGAATGCGCACGCAGTCGTTCCGCGAACTCTCTAGGACGTAGACGGCGTCTTCATTGGGATCAATCGCCGTGCCGTTGGCAAAATAAATGCCGGTAGCGACCACTTCGCCGCGGCCATCAGGTCGGATGCGCACCACTGCGCCATTGGGCGCTGGATTGTCAAACTCCTCAAACACTTTACTGCCCCGCTGTGAGCTTGAATTGGAGACGTACAGATTCCCTTCCGCATCGTAACTCGCAAAATTGGGGATCGACAGCGGCAAATCGCCTGCGCGGTCCGCGACCATCGAGACTTTACCGTCTGGCGAAAGACGCATAACCGCCTTATGCCTCAGGTCGCAATAGATGAAATTGCCCGCGTGATCGAGCGTCACGCCATTAGGGACCGCTCGGTCGGGTAACTGCGCGACTTCATGCACCACGCCATCCGGGCTCACTTTGTAGACGATGCCATTGCGACCGCCTCCCCAGGCATTTCCCTCGCGGTCAATAACGACGCCCTCGGCTTCCAGAACTCCAGATCCAAAGATCTCAACACTCTCAAGTGCAATTGTGGCCATTCCTGCCTCCTCTTTTTTCTTCTCCCTGCCAAGATACGGCAGGACGTTGAGTGTCTCAACATGACATGCGCTGTCTCTGTACGTCAAGGGAAAGGCGCACTTTTTCACTTTGCTTGCGCACGGTCGTACTAAGTAGGGTAAAGGCGATCCATAATCCAACACCGAGCGTGCCGCACAGCGCCCAGAGTGTTCGGTAGCCCCACACTTCATAGACCCACGTTCCGCAGAAAGGCGCAAGCACAAAGGCCAGCGAGAAAGCGGCGCTAAAGACGCCCATGTATTGGCCGCGACCTTCAATGGGACTGCGTCGCGCGACAAAACCTTCGACCAGCGGCATGGTCAGCATTTCTCCCAGAGTCCATATCAAGACGGTTACGCCAATCGGCCCCATCGAAGAGGCGAGTGGCAGGAGTCCAAAACCCGCGCACAGCAGAAATGCGCCCACGCCGACGACTCGCAGCGTGTCAAACCGCTCAACGGCGTGCACGATCGGCATTTGAAAGACGACAATGACCAAAGTATTCAGCGTAAAGACCAGACCAATGGTGTATGCAGGCAGGTGATACTCCTGGTTTAACGTCAATGGATACGCACCGAACAACTGGCAGAGCACAGTCGCGAGCAGTGCGACCAGACCAGCTACGGCGAGAAATACTCCGTCGCGCCAGGGAGATACGGGGAGAGTCTCTACCCTTGCTGGGTCGAGATGTTGTGGTCTCGGTATGTGGTGAGATGGACGGATATTGTGAAACAGTATCCACAATAAACCGGCGGCAAGGAGACTGATGCTGGCTTCG
This sequence comes from uncultured Enterobacteriaceae bacterium, assembly GCA_964618735.1. Lineage (GTDB taxonomy): Bacteria > Desulfobacterota > Binatia > Bin18 > Bin18 > SYOC01. Next base: position 3,617 of record CAZUFQ010000232.1, on the reverse strand, counting down.
ACGAAGAAAAGCCAGAGATAGGAGTAGGCGACGAGCACGCCGCCTACCGCTGGTCCAATCGACATACCCAAGTTTGTGCCCAGACGGCGTAACCCAAACACTCGCACGTGCAGACTAGGCGGACTTAATTCTGTCAACGCTGCAGCGTTGGCCGGGCGGCTGCTCTCCACCAGAACGCTCAACAGTATGACCATCGCGACAATGCCATGGGGAGAATGTATGGCGCTAAGCGCGATGAGGCCTCCCGCGGACAAACTCATGCTGAGCAGCTGAGTCGTGAATGAGCCCACGCGGTCACTGAGCCATCCTCCCATGTACGCGCCGCCGATCGCGCCGACGCCGTAGAGACTGAGTACTCCTCCCGCTTCGCGTACCGAAAACCCCTGCTGGCTGGTGAGATATAATGTTAAGAATGGCAACACCATCGTGCCGCTACGCTGGACAAAGGTCACCTGTGAGAGACACCAGACGTCTCGCGGTAAGCCCACGAAAAGTTGACGATAGAATGCAAACATTGTCCATGCACTAACCAATGGCGCTCAATTGTGCTTGCAATGACAAGTGTTCCCTCACCGAAGGCCATTGGCGCCCTGGCCGGTACGGTACTCTAAGCAGTAGGCTCTGACAACCGCTGATAATAAGCGCAGACCACGGGGTTGCCATCTGTGCGTGTGAGTTTCATTATGCGGAACATCGCATGTTAAGGAGGCAAGCAGTATGGCAGCACTTATGACTGGGAAAGTGGCGTTAGTGACGGGAGCGAGTTCAGGAATTGGCCGAGCCTCGGCGCTCGCATTTGCGCGTGAAGGGGCGAAAGTCGTTGTGGCCGATGTGACCGTAGAAGGCGGGGAGGAGACTGTGAACCTCGTCAAGCAAGCCGGCGGCGAGGCGATTTTTGTGAAAACCGATGTAGCGAAAGCCGCCGAAGTTGAAGCATTGGTTGCTCAAGCTGTGCAAACATATGGACGGCTCGACTGCGCGCATAATAACGCGGGAATTGAAGGCCCTGGGGCCCCCACTGTTGAATATGCTGAAGAGATGTGGGACCGGGTGATCGCTATCAATCTGAAGGGCGTCTGGTTGTGTATGAAGTATGAAATCCCGCAGATGCTGAAAAACGGCGGCGGCGCGATTGTCAACACCGCCTCCACAGCTGGACTGGTGGGGTATCCGAGCGGATCGGCGTACGTGGCGAGCAAGCACGGCGTGGTAGGACTCACCCGAACGGCGGCGCTAGAATACGCCAAATCCGGCGTGCGCGTGAATGCGGTGTGCCCCGGCGCGATTGATACGCCGATGATGGGCAGGATCACCGGCCATCGTCCGCATCGGGCCGCACGCATGGCCGCCGCCGAGCCAGTCGGGCGCATGGGGAATCCGAGCGAAATTGCCGAGGCCGTGGTGTGGCTCTGTTCGGACGCGGCTTCCTTTGTGACGGGCCACCCAATGGCAGTGGATGGCGGGATGACTGCGGTGTAACGAATAGAGGGTGAGCGCGGCGAGCTCACCCTTTTGGAACTGCTGGCGCCTTGCGCGCCGGGAATCGGCCGTTACTTAGTCGGCTGGGGTACGACGCGCATATAAGGCTTCACCGTCTTCCAGCCTTCAGGAAACTTCTCCTTCGCTTCGTCGTTGGAGACCGCCGGCACGATGATCACATCTTCACCCGGCTTCCAGTTCACCGGGGTCGCGACCTTGTGTGTGGCAGTCAGTTGCAGCGAGTCAAGCACGCGCAATACTTCGTCGAAGTTGCGCCCCGTGCTCATCGGATAGGTAAGTATCAGCTTGATTTTCTTATCCGGCCCGACGACGAAGACCGAGCGCACGGTTGCGTTGTCCGCCGCAGTGCGGCCTTGCGACGTGGCGCCGCTTTCGGCGGGAAGCATGTCGTAGAGCTTCGCGACATTGAGTTCGGGATCGCCGATCAAGGGATAATTCGGCGCCGTGCCGCTGATATCCTTGATGTCCTGCGCCCAGCGGTCGTGATCGCTGACCGGATCGACTGAGAGGCCCAGGATCTTGCAGTTGCGCTTGTCGAATTCGGGCCGCAAGCTCGCCATGTACCCGAGCTCGGTTGAGCAAACAGGGGTAAAATCCTTCGGGTGCGAGAACAAGATCGCCCAGCCATTCCCTATCCATTCGTGGAAGCGGATAGTGCCCTGGGTGGTTTCAGCGGTGAAGTCGGGCGCAGTATCGTTGATGCGTAATGACATACTCATCTCCTTTGGTTTGGATTCCCTTCACTGGGTGTAATTGAGCAAGGACGAGGCTATGTCAAGGCCACTATGGAAACACCGAATAAAGGACCAGTAACTACTTGAATTCAATAGCAGCGCGATGAATAACTAGTATCCCTATGATCACCGTCATCAGCTACACGATCTATCATTCGCCGAATTCGTACCTCGGCATGGTCCTCGCGAATCGTCTTTTGGCGGACGTTCCTGTGCACATCGAACGCCGCCCGATCTATATTCCTCGCGAGCGTGGCGTCAAGATTGCGGACCTCGTGGGAAGCGCCGAACCGCCGCGGAAAAGCTCTTATCATCGTGAGGACTGCGCGCGCTGGGCCGAGGTCTATGGGATTGAACTTCGCTTTCTTCCGTCTGGAGTGTTTGAGCAGCGAGCCGCTCGTTGGCGACAATCTTCATTTGCGCGCGAAGAACTCCCCGCTCGCGTGTACTATGCTGCGAAAGGAAGTGGACGGGAAGACGCCCTAGACCAGGCCCTATTTAGAGCGGCTTGGGTTGATGGAGACGATGTGAATGAAGAATCTGTTATTCGAAAGGCCGCCTCCAGCGTTGGACTCGATCCCGATGAAATTCTTCGCCGTGCGTTGAGTCCAGAGATAAAGCGCGCCATTGAGTCAGCACTCCAGGCTTTTGATCAAGAAGAGATTCCTGGAGTTCCAACTTGGATAGTGAACGGCAAGCGATTTTGGGGGAAGGACCGGGTCGAATGGCTTTGCCAAGAAGTGAAGCGCCTCCTTGCCGCAGAGAAGCAATGATAGGACACTGCGAGTCGGTAAGTTGGGGATGAAAGAAACTGTAGAGGTCAAAAAAAGGAGCATACCTATGGAGACCAAGCGCGTGCGTGTTCCGGGAGGCGAGGTTATCACTTATTCATTCGGAGAAGGTAAGGAAACCGTGGTGACTATTAGTGGTGGTCCGGGCGTCTCCTGTGACTATATTCGCGAAAGCCATAAACAGTACGTCGACGAAGGTTTTCGCGTGGTAGCGTGGGACCAACTTGGTACAGGGCAATCAGACCGGCCAGATGATCGTTCGTTGTGGACGATTCCGCGCTTTGTTGAGGAAGTAGAAACCGTGCGACAGGCTCTTAACTTGGGGAAGATTCACATCATTGGACATTCTTGGGGCGGCATTCTGGGGCTTGAATATACGTTGGCGCACCCGAACCAAGTTAAACGTTTTGTCATGAGCAACATTGCCGTCAACGCCTCTCTGATGAACCTGGGTTTCAAACAATGCAAGTTGGCGCTCGGCGTGGAAACGGCCAAGGTAATGGGGCAGCGTGAATGTGGGGGAACGACGAACCATCCAGAGATCCGGGCTCGAGTGACGTTGTTATCTTACCGACACATGTGCCGGTTCAAG
>CAZUFQ010000231.1:0-9020 GCA_964618735.1 uncultured Enterobacteriaceae bacterium | reverse complement strand
TAGAGGTATGGGACCGACGCAATCGGTGGAATGCAGTGCCTAACGCGACGAACAGGCCGGAGTTTCCAGGAACAGCCAATGTAGGCCAACCGGACCGACAGATAAGAGGTCATGTCGATTTCCCACCAATAAACCCGCTGCCGGGTTGATCCCGGATTGGGCATATGGACATATTGTCTCCATGATCTTAAAGAACAGAGCGTAAAGCCCTCTTGCGAGTATCCTCTTTTGCAACAACAAAGTATGGTTTTTCTCACTTCTAGGACGAATGTGTGTCCCAAAGCCAGGCTACACCTGAGCTACGATAGACTCTTATCCCCTATCTTGATGTGTTTTCTCTGAGGTGTCTTGGCACGTCCATTGCGGCTTTTAGACAGACAAGAGATCTGACTACATACACACGAGGGTAAAGGAGTGCGCGATGAAAGACATGAAAGCAGTGGTTGGGATTTTTAGTTCACGAGAAAAGGCTGAGCGAGCGCTCACTACTCTAAAGGACACAGGATTGACCTTTACTCAGATGAAGCTCGTGACGCCAGAGGCGTCAGCAACTAGCGACACGGCGGCCACGGAAACAGAACTAGAAACACCAGGCCGCAGAACACGGACTGCGCTTAGTGCTCTTATGGGCGGAGCGCTGGGAGCCTCAGGAAGTCTCCTCGGAGCAGCAGCGGTGGGCCTTGTTGCTGCAGGCGCCCCGTTCATTGCTTTGGGGCTTCCACTCGCAGCGATCGGAGGCCTGACAGGAGCAGGAGTTGGAGTGTTTGCGGCGGAAACGCTTGAACATTCTCTCTTACAGCCGGCCTATAACCAGCTCTGCGAAGAAGCGTTGAAACAAGGAAAGTCTCTTGTCATCACACTCGCGGATGATCACGCGCAAGCAGAACAATATCGCCAGATTCTAATCGAGGCAGGGGCGGAGAACCTCAATCCGAGCCGCGAGAAAGAACTCGTCGATCTCGATTCCCTCGATGTCGGTACTGTCTTTGCGGTCCCCGAGAAGGAGACGCCCGATTACACTCCCTTTGCAACCCCAGAAGAAGTGCTCAATCATGATAAGCTCTCTCGGGAGCAAAAGATTAAAATTCTTCGTCGCTGGTACTACGACGCCAGTTCAGTCGCGGTGGCTGAGGAAGAAGGTATGGTTGGTGATGATAACTTGATGTTGCAACGGATTGTACACGCGCTGCATCAATTAACCGGCGGCCTCGACAGGGAACACTTCGTCCCGACGAAGCAAGGTAGTCTCTAATAAAATGGCTTGGAGCGAGGATGACGCAGCTCTGCTTGCGGAATTCGCTGCAGACCTTCCACAATGTCATTACTAGAAGGTAGCGCGCTGATTCGTGCACGTTTAACAACCTCTGCTGTATGAGTTAGGAGCCGGACTCTACCAGAGCGGCCCTAGCATTTGTAATAATCACCAAGGAACGCAAGGCGTTTTCTTAGACGTGGCACAGCCATTGCTCTCATTAAAAGAGGAGCTTCCGTCATGGCGAACGAGCAGGAGTGGCAAAGACAACATGTCCATTTTTCCCTACTACGCGGGTACCATCTGGCGGACTTGTTTACACTCGCAAACGCCTTTTCTGGAATGGTTTCCATCCTGGCTATGATGAGCTACCTTCTCACTCCGGAGCCCTGGCGGGTGGGCTTAGCGCTAGGGCTCCTGCCGTTGGCTTTGGTGTTCGACATCGCCGATGGCCGGATTGCACGGAGGAGTTCCCAGATCTCCGAATTCGGGCGAGAATTGGACTCGCTGGCCGATATTGTCAGCTTTGGGGTTGCGCCAGTGGTAGTAGCTTATGGATTGGGTATGCGCGGCGGCCTGGATGTCCTTATCCTAATATTTTTTGTCGGATGTGGCATCAGTCGCCTGGCCCGCTTCAACATTACAGCCGCGCAACTCTCCAATGAAAAAGGTAAAGTACGGTACTTTGAGGGGACGCCCATTCCCTCTAGCCTGTTGCTGATCCCGGTGCTGGGCAGCTGTTTCTACACGGGGCGCATCGGCGACCGTCTGCCGTTTGGAGTCGTCTCTATCGCCACGATCAATTGGCACCCCCTTTCGATCCTGTACTTGATAAATGGCTCCGCCATGATCAGTAAGACACTTCACATTCCTAAGCTATGATAGATTCAACACACAGGAGCGGCGTCTTGCCTCCACTCGTATTCGTACAACAAAGTTAAGTCGGCGAAACGGGACGCGTGCGAGCGATCAAAATAAGAGAGTGTTCAAATACCGGAAAACCTACAAAGCCTACGACAAAGTAAACTCTATTATGTATTTCTTCTTCCAGCGCCTCCCTACAATAAGAGGCAAGACATGCAGATGCGCGCACTCACTACCGCCAGCTATCGTGCTTTTCATAACGCTCTGCCTACTCTCGTCATGCCACATGGCCCTTACGGTAGTAACGCAAGGAGGAGAGCATCAACTTCGTAACGTAGTCCTCCCCGCCCCTCCTGGACCACGAGTCCTCATCTTCGCTCTAGACGGCGCCGGCTACCATGAACTCATGGAGGCCATTCGTTCCGGTAAGGCTCCTCATTTGCAAGCGCTATTAGGGCCTGAACAGCAAGACGGACGATTTGCCCATGCTTACGGGGTCCCTAACGCTATAAGTATTTTGCCTTCGACCACCATGGCGGCCTGGTCCTCGATCTTCACCGGACAACCTCCAGCTCAGACCGGTGTCCCGGGCAATGAGTGGTTCGTCCGCGAACAGCGGCAATTCTATGCGCCGGGGCCGGTGTCCATCACCGACACAACAGATAATCTTAAAATGATGACAGAGGGACTGGTTGGCAAAGCCATAGAGACCCCTACTCTTTACGAGCTGATAGGTCAGCCCTCCTACGTCTCTCTCGCGCCAATTTATCGCGGGGCTACGCTCTTCACCACCATAGAGTCGACCGCTTTCGGGGACCTTATGACCAAGTTTGTCACAGGGGTCGTGGATGGCGGGCCCGTGAATCAAGCCCTCTACGCAGTAATTGATGAGGACTCCGTGTCAACATTAACCACTGCCCTCAAAGAGCATGGCGTCCCTATTCTCCAAGTCGTATATTTTCCAGGGATTGATCTTTTTACCCATGAAGCTGCAGAACATATGGACGGGAAGGAGCCTCTGCCTCTAGAGGTCGAATACCTCGAAAGCGTTACAGACAAAGCTGTCGGAGAGGTATTACACACGTACGAAGAATTCGGAGTGCTGGATGAAACGTATATCCTCTTCATCGCTGACCACGGGCATACTCCAGTTCTTGACGACGACCGCCACGCACTGGGCAGTGAAGGAGACCATGAACCACCTGCACTTATCGAGAAAACGGGGTTCCGGTTACGGAAGTTTGTCTTGAATCCTGCTGAAACTGACCAGGACTATCAGGCGGCAGTGGCGTATCAGGGAGCCATGGCTTACATCTATCTTGCTGACCGCTCTACATGCCCAACCAAGGGAGAGCGTTGTGACTGGGAGCGGCCGCCGCGATTAGAGGAAGACGTCATGCCTGTGGTGCGCGCTTTTTACACAGTCAATGAGACCGGTGATCCTATCCCGGAGCTTAAAGGAACCCTTGACCTCATCTTTGCCCGCGAGCCGCGCCCCCCTGGACAAAATGCGCTTCCCTTCCAGGTGTTTGACGGCAAAAAGCTTGTCCCCATCCCTGAGTATTTAGCTCGTCATCCTCGACCAGATTTGCTTCAGCTAGACGCACGGATGAAGTGGCTCGGCGCGGGCCCCTATGGGGAGCGAGTGGGCGATATTGTGCTGTTGGCTCGCTCCGGCCTGGAGCGACCAATCGAGGACCGCTTTTACTTCTCTCATCCCTATCGCTCCTGGCACGGCAGCCCAACACTGCAAGATAGCCATATTCCTTTTGTCCTCGCTCGCCAGGGCGACACAGGCAAGAGACTACAGACTATAGTTAAGGCAGCGATGGGGAAATTCCCTTCTCAACTGGATGTTGTCCCTCTCGTGCGAACCCTTATCGGACGCAACAAACAACTAAGAGAACTAGCTGTACCAGGCCCCTCGCCAAGTCACCCGAATAAGTCCACGGAAGCCCCAAGGAGTCAATCACTCTCTCCTTCGGGCTAAAAAAAGAGCTCGCAGAGTCTGAGCCTAGAACGGTTTGCATGTGTCTTTACCAGTTGATTCACCCTTCGACAGGCTCAGGGTGAACGGCAAAAGTGCTCCCACGAGGAAAAAACCCGTTCGTGCTGAGCCCTTCGACAGGCTCAGGACAGGCTTGTCGAAGCACGATAGCCCCCGCCCTGGGTAAATCCATTTGCAATTTGCCCTAGAATTCCGTTCGTCTCTCTTCTTGAGACAGCTCCCTTTTGTCCCACTTCGGCGACAGGCCCCAATTCAGTCGTCTCAGGAGTGTGACACACGCCTACGAATCTCTAGCTTTGTCGCCCTCTCCTTTGTGGTCCTGTTTTTGCGCTTCTTGAGAGGACAAGTTGCAACTCAAAAAAAGAAGCGATGCCTCTGCTGTTCGTGTTCGCGGAAGATAGGAAATAGGTTCACAACAAGGGGATTTGGTTATGCAACAATTCATCACTCGTCCCGTCATATTTACTGTCTTGCTCGGTCTGAGCGGCCTGGTGGGCGCCTCTGCGATCCACGCCCAAGTTCAGAATCAACCGCCTCCTATTGGACAATCAACGCAACAAGCTCAGCCGTATCAATCGCCAAGAGGAGAATCAATGCAACAATCTCAACCTCAATCTCAACCGCGCAAAGAAGTGAGCGACAAGGATCTCCAGGCTTTCGCCAAAGCCTACGTAGAAGTCCAAAAAATAAAGAACTCACAACAGGGGTCGCTCAACAACGCCCCGGATCCTCAGCAATCGCAGAAGATCCAGCAAGACACCAGCGCAGAGATGGCCAAGGCGGTTCAGAAACAAGGATTCACGCCTGAAACCTATGCACAAATGCTCGCGACTATTAACGGTGACACTACCCTCAGCCAGAAAGCCATGGCGTTAGTCAAAAAAGAGAGAGCAAGTTAATCGGCATGAATCACAAGGGCGCCGCCACGAGTAAACTTTTTCTCTTCGTGTAGTCTACAACGTAACGTTTGTTCTCCTTGCTGAGAAGCGAACGTGCGGGCGGAGTTTTTGTGCAAAATCTGAGAAGCAGGCGCGAATGAAAGGAAAAGGACAATGGGAAAAATTCCTACTATGCGAAGCAAGACAGTCAGGGATGTTTTTCTCATCGCACTGACTTTCACTGTACTCTTATTGCCTACAAGCGCACGCGCTATCCAACGTGACGGGAATATTCTCTTTTTCTCCTTTGAAGAGCTAAAACAGGGATTGACTAACCTCACGCCCGCTGCGCCGCTGCCCAGATTTTCGTGGCGTCGCTCGTTGCCACAGGCGGGTCAGGAAAGCCCGATTGAACGTAATTATCGTTGGGGCAATGGCTTAGGCATTGACGGGTATGCGCACCCCGGGGTCCGCCGGCCGCTTTGGGGATACTAGAACAGATTGCAATAGGGATACGTCCTGCCTTCGTAGGGGGCGCGGCGCCGCGCTCCTACAGACTCGCGCCCTCGCGCCCAGCCAGAGCCTGAGCGCGAAAAGACACGCAAGGCGGAGCCTCATTACAGTAACGAAAAGCGAACCACGCTAGGAGTATGTTCCCGCAGAGTCCGCTTACAGCGACATTCATCGCCAAGCGACGTCCTCACGGTTTTTCGCCGATCGCCGCGGTCCAATGGTCGATTTCTTCCTTAGTCAAGCGGCCACGAGGGGAAAGCCGTGCATCGTCGTATCCCCACTGTCCAATATCAACGAGATACTGCGCCCTGGACAACAGCGTTCCTTGACAGAGTCGCGCTGTCGGGAGAGGGCTATGCAGTTCCTTCTGCAGACGAGAGAGCAAATTTTCCATGACCCAGGCTGGAACCTGCGTGCGCTCGCTCGGATAACTAAATCCAAAGAGCACGAGGTGGCTGAGGAGCACGCGCCAATGGGCGTCGAAGCGGTGCAAGAGGCGTGGCCAGTCCAGGCGCTTCCCACAAGCACGGAGAATATGGGCAATGTCGGCGCCGTCATAGCGTTCCCGTTCTTTCACGAACGCCTTTGACCAGATCATCTCCTCAGGCGGACAAAGTTGCACGGGCACGCCCATCACTACTTTTTCTACTGCATACCTAAACCACTCTTCATCGACGCCGCAGAGACCATTCCCTGAGTTAAAAATGACATCAACAAAATCCTCGCCGTAAAAGACTTTTCCTAACCAGTGGGGAAACGTGAGATCAGTATGGTAGCCAGCGGCGGAGAGAACCTGGAGAACGTGGCGACAATCTTGTTGGAGCACGAACAGGTCAAGATCTTTTGTGGGACGCACAATGCCTGTGTAGCACTCACATGCGTCAGCGCCGCCAAGGAGAAAAGGCACTTGCGCGGTACGCAAAGTTAGTAACACCTGTCGATAGAACTTACAGGCGCTGGGGTTATGAGTTTCCTGATGGGATATAGATGACATCATGCGACCTGTCAGACGCGGCTTATTGCGTCGGGTTGACGGTGAAAGGAGTGGTAGAGCCCGGTGGAAGCGCAGGGGCGGACTCACCCTCGCCGGTTGATAATTCCAAGATGCGGAAGGGTGGACGCTCAGGAAACACACGCTGCAAAAGCGGCATAGCAACGTTGTAAACGGGTGCGCCTCCTCTGGTGCTTCCCTCGGGGCGGCCATGATGAGCGTGCCCGTGGAAAACGGCAGTCACAGAGTAGCGGTTCAACGGCTCCTCAAGTCGACTCGATCCTAGAAACGCAAAAATTTCCGGGGGTTCGCCCTCGACCGTAGCCTGGATAGGAGAATAATGGAGTAAGGCGATGCGTTGTATCGTACGCAGCTTTGCTAGCGCCGATTCTAACCTCAGGGTTTCATTGACTGCTTCATGAACGAAGCGCTTAATCGGCTCTTCTCCCCAGGCCTGGAGGGCGCGTTCGCCAAAGCCGCCGGCAAAGCCCTTGACGCCGGCAAAGCCGATCCCTTGAATTTCTCGGGCGTCGCCATTGAGCATGATGACTCCGGCGTCGGTAAGGATACTCCAAACCTCCTCCTGTTTGCCGGATTCGTATTCATGGTTCCCAAGCACGGCGAGGACGGGGATCTTCATCACAATTGTGGCGAGTTCTTTCGCAAAGAGACGCGCTTCTTCAGGCAGACCATAGTCGACAATGTCTCCACAAAGTAAGAGGATGTTTGCACTCTCAGTGATGTGAGCAAACAACGGCTGCAAAGTCCCCTGCGAAGTTTTCGAGTAATGGATATCTCCTATCGCCGCCAGACGCACCATTTCTTTTCTCGTCATCAGAAAATTTTTCTCTTCGGCAAAAAGGAACCATAGGCAAAGGCGCTTTTCGTTTACTTTCTAGACGTATTATATCACGATATCGCTTGACGAGCCTTCGCTACTCCCGGAGGACAGAACCATATTGTCAGAGGTATTCATGCTATCACTGGCGTTGCCTTGAAGGTTAGGGGGAGACATGTGCAATTGGTTTTTCAATTTTTTGACGCCGGCCACCTGCTGGACCTTAGCGTTAATGTCGGCCTTTTCTTTTTCGCTCGCAACTGATCCATGAAGGGTAACTTCTCCGTTGTCGGTTACAATAAAGACACTCTGCGCAGCGGCAGCCAACGCTGTATCTTCACCTAAAGCCTGTCTAATATGCTCGTTGAGCCTTTGATCGGACTCAGTGCTAGCCTCATCTTTCATTACAGATTCACTATCCCGATCCGACACCTGGAGACTCGCGACGCCAAAAGGAGAACTGCCGCTCGGGCGAGGCGCATCGAGGCTTTTGTCGTAACTCTGAACAAAGGAAGGAACGGTCAAAGCCAGAGCCATACCTGTTGTCAGAATAAATCGCCAAAGTTTCTTTATCTGCATAAATTTCTCCTTATTTGGCCCGGCCCTTGAGCGGACTGAGCCTTGATTAAGGGGTTGAGGCCACCAATCATATTTTTTAAAAAGTGCAAAAACAGGACCATAGAAGAGAGAGCAATAAGGCTCAGGATTGGCTGGTCTATGTCGCAATCCCAAGACAACCAATCTGGCGCTTGTCACCGGAGTGAGACAGGGCAGAGGCGCTCAAAAAGAAGCCTGAGGGAATGGCTGAGTTCGCGGTTGAGAAGCTGAGGGAAAAAACCAGAACCCTTTGTAGACATCGCAGCAATGAGGCGGCGACGAGATTGGGGCTCTACGTGTGTCGCCGCGCCTTGTTACGGTGACGAATCGGCCAAGTTGCTTGACCTAACCGTCTCCTCACTCCTTGAATCGTCAGTTTGGTGCAGCTCATCGCTTCAGCTTGCTAACGGGCAATTGATCTTTTGCTTCGTCTTCTCGTGCGATCCTGGCACGCCCGTTGCGTCCTATTCATTGTAAACTCGCTGGAACCCATCTGTAGCCCCGTCTGAGCTGTCACTCTGAAGGGTGACGTAACTGATGGGTTTAGGGGTGATCTGGAATCTCAGAGAAAGGAGTTTGTCTATGCTGAGAAAAAATACTGCAGTACCGCGGTGGATCTCTGCTCCACTCCTCTGTGGCGCGCTGGGAGTCAGTGCGTTCGCAACCGCCCAGCCGCCAGTTACAGTTTCGCACACTGAAGTGATCACGCGAGAAACTCGAGCCCCGCTCCCACCTGTAGAGTTGCAGTCAGCCAGAACTGAATTAGACAGCGCCCGGCTGGCCTTGGATGACCGAGAGTATGAACGGGCTCGTCGTCTGGCCGATGACCGTCGGCTGCTCCCAGATTTCCTTGTGCATGAAGTGTTTGTGGCCGCTCTTCTCCGCCATGATCGGAGTCCAGTCGACCCGCTGCGGCGCTCGATGCACACGCTCGCCGGACTTGTCGAACAACTGCACCTCCTGAGCGCTCACCACCGCGAGCTCGCCTTCCTCGAGGTGGATGAATTCACGGGTGTGTTCCAGAAAAGCTGGGATGTCGGAGGCGATGAAATTTTGTCCTCTCGAAAGCCCAATCACCA
>CAZUFQ010000230.1:0-9023 GCA_964618735.1 uncultured Enterobacteriaceae bacterium | reverse complement strand
TGATGGGGCGCTGCGCGGTAGCCCGGCGCTTGATCGCCGGGTGGACGAGGAGACCTCAGTGATCCCGAGTGTACGAATCTCATGAGTTTCGATTTAGTGCTCGAATTGATCGAGTACATACTTTAACAAAGGAGCCTTCATTGTAGTGCTGCGATTGGAGATAGCCCTGGACGTGCGGGCGAATTTGGGCGTACGTCATCGCGTTGGCCCTTCCGGAGTCTCTCTTCCAGGGGTCGCGGCTGGCCCTGTCCCCCTCTCTCTCCTCAGCTTCAGGAAGCCAGGCGGCTAACACGAGATGGTGTTTTCCCTCGGGTCCGCTTCCTTCACTCGTGAGCAGACGCGTCAGGTGGGGCTGAGACGAGTGGGCCCACCAGTCCTCTTCCCATAATAAGATGTAGTAGGGGGTAGTTAGGTCGCGGTTCTCCAGGAACGTAGCCAAGTCGCCATTGTACGAGGGCAGGTGGCGGTCCGCATAGAACAGCACGCCATAGTCGGACAGGCCATGATAAAAATACAGTGGGGCATTTTTCACCGTGGACCGCACGCTCACCATGAACGGCTTGTACGTCCGTTCCTCAGCAAACAACGGACGGAACATCAGGTTCATGAACGAGAGCGACGAAGAGGTCGTCACCACGAGGGCAGCAAAGAGCAAGCGCCACTGCGATCGTTGCATCCCCCAGCCATAACAACCAAGCGTACACGCGCAGAGGGTGAGCCAGGCGAGCGTCATCGGCAGGTGACGCTGGAGACTGTGCGCCAGCAATGGGAGGTTCGCGCGATCACTAGGATGAAGGAATAGGGTGGCCACATGGTCGAAATCAGCACCAGCGCTCTGCGTTAGCAGTACGGCCACGACCAGCATGAAGCCAAGGCTCAGCGTCAGTATTCCCCCCCACGCCGACCCTTTGGCTAAGACCGTAGCGCCACTCGTGCCTGTGATACATTCGTCCCACCATACCCCTAAGAGCACGGCGAGTGGGGGATAGAGCGGCAAGAGATAATTGCTGCGCTTGCCGGAAGCGAGCGAGAAAAACACCATCCCAACCAGGACCCACAGTCCCAGGTACAGGAGTCTGGTATCGCGGCATAAGCGCTAACTTAACGACAAGAGGTTTCCAGAATTTCCAGGAAAACGGCAAATTTGAGATCGGGAATGAGGCGAAATCCGCCTTATGTTAGCGCTTATGTGGTATCGCGGGGGGGGATGTGACAGCGCCAAAGCCACTGGCCAACTGCCGGAAAGAACAGACTCCAGGGGAACAGGGCGGCACACAGCGTGGGTGCGTAGTAATAGAAGGCATGTCCCCGGCTGGGCCCACTCTGCTCAGTGGGAAAAAACCGAAAGACATTCTCGTCCAAGATTTGACGATGAAAGACCTCCCATCCTCCTTGCCAGAGCGCGAGGAGATACCACGACCCGGCAAGCAGGAACACTAGGAACGTCCCTTCGCTGAGCCGCATGCGCCGGAGCAAACTCAGGTTACGGGTGATTCCCAAGAAGCAGATCCCTACCAGCCCGGGCAGGACACAGCCCAGAGGCCCTTTGGCGAGGGTTGCTAGACCAATACTTCCAAACACGATAGACAGCGACAGGCGGCGACGTGCGTGGTCCTGCCACCAGTAAAAAAACGTCATTCCTGCCGTCGTCAAAAAGAACACCAGGACCATGTCGCTCCGCGCATTGCCCGCCCAATGGACCCACTCTGGCGCGGTGGCCAGGATGAGGGCAGCGAGCACTCCCACGCGCCAGCACCAGAGAGCCTGGCCGAAGCAAAAGGTGAGCACCACCGTTCCGGTGGCGAACAGGACAGAGGGGCAGCGTACGACCGCTTCGTTGACTTCCCCATAGAGGCAAGCCAGCAGCGCACCCAGCCAGGGGAAGAGCGGCGGTTTGAGCGGGATTTCTGTGCCATTCCGCAGTGGCAAAATCCAGCCTCCCCCGTGGACAATCTCCCACACGGTGACCGCGTCTTCCGCCTCGTAACTATAAAACGGGAGCGAGCGGATGGGCCAAAAATAGAGGAACCCACAGAAGAGGAGCAGGCCGATCACAGTGTATGGGGTGCGGTGTATTTCAGTCATCCGGCGTCTGGGTGTGCGATCCACGTCATGCTGGGGAGCAAACACGTATCGGTACTATATGGGATGATCACGGTTTTCCTGCGGCACGTTCCGGGCAAAGCATTATCTGCATAGCACTCTCCCGTTCCAACGCAACACCGGATCCGTGGCGGAGTCCCCGATTGGGTCGTGCGCCAGGGCAGGGAGTTTGCGCATGTCCCTGAGGCGAGGACAAGTGGCAGTCCTGATTCCGGTGCTGAGGAGGGGGTAGGCGCCAGTTTTCCCTGCTCCTTTCTGCTGGAAAACATGAATCCCCGTCCCTTTAGCTCTTTGCCCCCCTGACTGCGCCTTTCATTGCGAGGTGGGACAACACCGCCCCGTACACCTCTTCCGGGTGAATGTCCTCGACCCTCGTCTTGTGGAGGACCGTCTGCTGGGGTCGTTGGGGATAGGGACCCGTCTGGTGGGGATGCGTCGGGCCAAACAGTCCCACGAGGGGTACATCCGTGGTACAGGCGACATGGAGTGCTCCCGTATCTTGCGTGACGAAGACCGCCAGACGGCTCATCAGCGCCGCCAATTCGAGCAGCGACGTCTGGCCGATCAAATTGGTGACGTTGGGCGCCTGGTGGGTAAACCGTCGCCCTAAGAAGCGCTCATTGCGTGAACCCGTGAGGACGACTTGCACGTGGGGATGGGTAGCGCAGAGCCGGGCAGCGAGCGTCACATAGTGCGCTAGGGGCCAGAGGCGCGGATCTTTGTCGCGGTCCGCATACCAAAATTTCCACCCGTGCGCGGCCGTCCGCCCGCCGCCCAGATGGAGGCCGAAACGCACGGGACCTTGGGTGTGGCGTCCCAGCTGACGGGTGATACCGGCAAAGTCGTGGGGCTGAGGATAGAGCTGGTAGTGCCGGTCGGCGGGCGTGACGGAGCACCCGAGCCAGGAGCCCAGCGACTGTAAGAGGTCTTCCGCACGGTGCCGGTCTGGCGCGGGCGGAGCAAGAATCACGGTGTGGGGGCCACCGTCCAAGTAGGATTTCGCTACCCCGTGACGCAGACCAAGAACGAGATCATACCTGTTGACCAAGCGGGAGACCTGCCATTTCCACACACACAGATGAACTTTGCGAATGTCCGGGTTATGAGCAAACACGCTGGCCCCGCGGCGGCTCATTGCCACCACATCCAGCTCCGTGTGCGGGAGGCGGCTTTTTAGGAACCGAATCCCAGCGGTACAGAACAGGTTGGTCCCTACGTGGTTGGTGGTCACGAGCAGAAGACGGCGATACGAAAACAGCGCTTCCTCCTCTGGAGCCCTTTTACGTCTATCAATCCCTTGAAGAGCTCGCGTAGGAAGACAATCATCTTTCGGCACCCACAGACGGAGGAAATGCAAAGACTAAGCCGCCGAACGAGAGAGCAAAAAGCCTTGACTTTCCTTCATGGAACCCCAACACCTGAGATGACCTTCCCTTTTTTTGCAGACAAATATTGCGGGACATCTCCCTCCTTTTGCAGAAGGTGAGTATGTCCTACTTGACACCGCAAGCTCCCGGAGGGAACAAGCTGGTGCCTGCGATGGGTCTATGGCCTGTTCCGGGCGTGAGCAGCGGCGGGTAGTATTTTAATTCTGGACTTTTGCTTGACGGTGTACCATAGCAGTTCCTTCGGTGAGCGTGCCGATCTTCATGGCGGGCAATGGTCCGAAGGCGGTGCATCGTTCAGCCCATCATGGAGACGGCTTAATCACTGATCCCAAAACATGGAAAAACAATAAAGCGGAATTTATCGCGAGCGCGCAAGCAGCGGGCAAAGACCCCGGGACCATGCCGGTGGTGATCGAACATTAAAGGAAGTTCCCTTGGGGCAGATGTATGCTAACTGGCCGATCAGCACGGATCCCGAAGTGCACGCGCAAGCGCTGCTTGCGCTCTTTCACTCAGGCGCTACCGCCGTGTTAGTTCATTCCGGCCAACCAGACCAACGGCATACGATCGAGTTCTATGGAAAACACGTACTTCCGAGCGTGCGTCGTCAGCTTGAAGTCTCACCGCCGTCGAACCCCGCGTAATCGAAAACAAGAGCACGGCGATCGTGCTGGCGAAATCCTTCTTCACATACTTTCACCCAGAGCTAAAGCTCCAGGCTCAGCAGACAAAGGGGACTGAAATCCCCTGAGAGCCTGGTAAGCCAGGCTTGGTAACGTCAGCCCGACGCTTGAGCGTCAGGCAAGGGTGGCGTGCGGCAAGTATTTCGCTGGCCGTACCACACGGCTGCCGCAGCATCACAGAAAAATGGTCTTCAAATAGTCACGTAGGCTGTCACGCTTTGGCGGCTGGCTGCGGAACCCAATATAGCCATCGGGACGAATGAGGTAGCAACAAGGCCTATTGGCCCCATACCGCGTATGCACGAGTCCTTGTACATCCCACAGCAGAGAGCCGCTCCACGCTTGTGTATGCTGACCACCGTTGTGGGCAGACATGATATGAACCGCGACATGCTGTCCGTAAGCCGCCTCTATCTCTTTGCCGATCGTGCATAACCGAGGATCGAGATCACCGCTGGTTTCTATACCGCCAAAGAGCAGCAAGGTGTGGCGCGTCCCACGCATCACCTCGAACACGTGAGTGGACGCCCCGGTCGCTGCTACTCGCAGTGGTCCATCTGGCGCGCGGTCGCCCGCGGCTGGACTGGCCTGGAAGAAGTAGGGGAAGGCCGCGTCCCACTGTTCGGAGACAATGGGGCTACCATGATAAGCAGGGTGCGCGGAAAGACCGCCAGTGCTTTTGATGTGGTGGATGGCGCCGCGGCTTTGTCGATCACGCGACAGGAGAGCCCATGGCGGGCAAGTTCCGCCGACATGGTCAGCCCCACAGGACCAGCACCGACGATCATTATATCTGTCGAATCCATAGAACGAATTCGAGGTTAGTGTTTCTGCTCCATAGCGTGCTTTTCCATGGCCTCGTGCCTCATGCTCTCCAGCTCCAATACTACTTGCTGGCCTTCCTTGAAGTTTTTGACCGAGTCAGGCGTAAAGTTCAACTCCATTGTGCCATTGTCTGTCTTGAGTTCGACTGCTCCTGTACTGTGATCGATCTTATTGATCGTGCCCTGCATTGACGCTTCACCCCTGTCATGAGCGATTGCCGTCGTAGTAAGGCCGCCAACAAGCAGTGCGGCAGTAAGAAATGAAGACATCTTTTTCATACAAATAGCCTCCTGAGAACAAATTTAAGGACTCACTTTGATTAGCACTCACCGTGCCACTTCCTGAAAGGTCATCTCTTCTCCTAAGCGTGGACAAGGCGCTTAAGCGCCTTACCTGCAATCCACAACGCTACTTGCACAGAGAATTTGGTATTCCGTCACTCCTCAGAATGACAGTCTCTCATTTTCATTGCGATGGAACACTAGAGTTTGCTTAGGTCAAGAGTGGTGGAGGGTTGGATATCCGCCCCCAGGATGGTTTCTATATGCGCCAAGGCCCAATCGTGCGCTTCTTTGCTATGCGAAGCCACACAGTCACGTGGGATAAAAAGATGAAAGTCCCGCATAAATGCATCCTGAGCGGTAAAGAGTATACACATATCCGTAGTGAAGCCGGTAAGGATGAGCGTCTTCGCGTCCAGGTACTTCAGTAACACTTCAAGCGTTGTGGCGAAGAACCCCGAATGCTTTGGTTTAAGGACAAAATAATCTTCCTCTTGCGGTTGCAGCAGGGTGACGATGGGTTTTCCTCGAACCTCGTCCTGCAAACAATGGAGGGTGAGCGTGCGGAAGTCTGATCGCCATTTGCCAAAATTGTCGTTTACGTACACGGTGGGAATACCAGCGTGCTTGGCTCGCTGCTTCAATGCGACAAGTCGTTTTGCCATAGGAAGGGCATGCCGTAAGAGGGCAGCCCCGCCAGGAAACTCGAAATCGTTGATCACATCAATGAGTAAGGAGGACCACCGGCGTATGATCCGGCGCGTTGCCATGCAGATCATCATTCTTCGCTGGCACAGATGCGTGTCCTCTCTTTCTCGCACTACCTGTTCTATTGGCGAAATCCCCCTCCCCCCTTGGTCAAGGAGGAACGCAGAGCACAGGGGATTCCACTCTCGTTCCCAGGCTCTGCCTGGGAACGCCCTAAAGCCAGAATCTCACGACACGCCCAGGCAGAGCCTGGGCATGAGGAAGCCTCAAAGTTTAGAGCGTGACACCAGAGGAGGGGCGTTTCTCTCTTTCTTTTTCTTCTCAGACGTTCACGGCCTACTGTTGACTTTACACATACATTGCTGCTTCCTCACGCGCCCAAACGCGAAGCTTACGACAAGCAGTTATAAACGCTGCACAGCTGTTTGCTTCATCAAGGCGAATGAATCCCTCATCTAGGTCCTCCGGTACGCCCGCCTTGGCAAAAAGTGACGCCGCCGCTCCGATGTAGCCAATAACCTTCGCATGGGCGAACGCGTCAGCAATGAAATCGCGTACACTAGCGTCTTGCGCGAGGAATCCGGCTCCATCTTGCGAAGGTAACAACGCGACTGCGTCGTAGAGAACCGATGGGCCGCCGTTAATTTTCTGCTTTGCTTCGATCCACGTTCCATCACTCGCCTCAACCCCGCCAACCTGCGGCGCCACAATTTCCAGCGTCGCTTTTTCTTCTTCCACCGCAGCTTTGAGCGAGGTAAAGATGTCGATATCTACCCCATCCGTGACAAACGCTCCCACCTTACGGCCTTGAAAACTTTTGGGGCCATTGAGCAGAATACTCAATGCTGGAGAGGGCGGGAGGTCTTGTCGCGTGGGTTTCGCCGCATCGGCCGGCGCCGGCATTTCCTGAAGGCGGAGCCCATCCGCCACGCGCTTCGCTAAATCGGCGTCAATGTTTAAGAGATGCGACACTATGCGGGCGCGAATCGTGGGAGTTTCCACTTTGCTCAACTCGAAAATCAACGCGTTGGCAAGATGCATTTGCTCCACTCCAGTCTGACTCACATAGAACTGACGCGCCTGGCTGTAATGATCGGCGAAAGTCTCTGACCGAATCCGCTGCTTCACGCCTTCCTCTTTTGCTGCGTAGGAGTGAAACCCCTGCTCAGGCGATTCGCGCGGGCCGCTTTGTTTTCCACTCCAGGAATTGGGCTCGTAGTTGACTCGGCCTTGCGGATTCATCGTAGTCATGTGTCCATCTTGTTGAAAATGAGCGAACGGACACTTTGGTGCATTAATGGGAAGAAACGTGAAATTGGGACTGCCGAGCCGTTTGAGCTGGGTGTCGAGGTAGGAAAAATTGCGACCTTGCAGAAGCGGATCATTGCTAAAGTCGATCCCGGGCGCGATATTCTGGGTGCAGAAAGCAACCTGTTCAGTCTCGGCGAAGAAATTGTCTACACAACGATCAAGCACCAGTCGCCCCACACGCCGAATAGGAACTTCTTCTTCTGGAATAAGCTTCGTGGCGTCGAGCACGTCAAAAGCAAATTTCTCTGCGAATTCGTCATCAAAAAGTTGGAGCCCCAGCTCCCATTCGGGATAGTCGCCCATCTGGATAGCGTTCCACAAATCGCGACGATGGAAGTCAGGATCGGCGCCGTTGATCTTTACTGCTTCGTTCCAGACGACCGACTGCAGCCCCAGCTTGGGTTTCCAATGAAACTTCACGAAGGTTGATTTTCCGTCGGCATTAATCAAGCGAAAGGTGTGAACGCCAAAGCCTTCCATGAAACGAAAGGAGCGCGGGATTGCTCGGTCCGACATCACCCACATGATCATGTGCATACTTTCCGGAGTCAAGGAGATAAAGTCCCAGAAATTGTCGTGCGCCGAGGCCGCTTGCGGAAACCCTCGATCTGGTTCTTGTTTGACTGCATGGACCATATCAGGAAACTTCATAGCGTCCTGAATGAAGAACACGGGGATATTGTTGCCTACAAGGTCCCAGTTGCCTTCCTTCGTATAGAGCTTCACCGCGAAGCCGCGCGCATCGCGCGCGAGGTCCGCCGAGCCCTTATTGCCGGCAACCGTGGAGAAGCGCACGAAGGCGGGAGTCTTCTCCCCGGCGCGTTGAAACAGGTCGGCCTTAGTGATGTCGGACAGCGACTCATAGTTCTCGAAATAGCCGTGCGCGCCAAAGCCGCGGGCGTGCACGACGCGCTCGGGAATGCGTTCATGATCGAAATGGAAGAGCTTCTCGCGAAAGTGGAAATCTTCGAGCGCCGTAGGACCCCGTACGCCGATCTTCAGTGAATTTTGATCATCAGAAACCGGAATGCCTTGCTGCGTGGTGAGCACCGGGGTGCTCCCTCCAGCGGTCTGGTGCACTTCTCCGCCCGCGCCGGTCATCACGCTTTGGTCGGCATACTGGGCTGTTTGGCGAGTGCTGCCCGCGGAGGTGGTCGTAGTCGGAGTCTCACGTTTTTTTGCCATTTTTTTCTCCTTTTGCTCTTCGATATAGGGTGCGGAGAATAGTCGTTTTCTCCTCTCCCTTGAGGGGCGATGAAGCCACAAGCCGAGAAGAAAACTCACGCCTGTGCCGCTCCACGTCTTGCTGTGGCGTTTCTCTAGTCTAGAATCAACGACTACGTAGAAGGGCTACAAGAAAAATGCCAGTGAGGAAAAAGGAAGTCTGAACCCGCATCTACGGATAGGCGTCAACAATAAAGCGCATAACGAAGAAAACAGGTCTTTCTCTCTTTCTTCTAGTTTTTCGTGTAGGTAGATATTTTCATCACAAGTGAGTGAGAGTTCTTACCACGAACAGACGCTTGAAAAGCGAATTCATCTGTCCATCGCATGTATAAGCTTGAATATGCTCAAACTCAGCCTTACGTTAGGAGAGGTGAAATTGTCCTCACCAAGCGGCCAATGAGGCGGAACAATAGCTGTTTACAAAGCAACGTTGTGCCCCTTTATAACAACGTCGGAGGAGAGATGTATGGCTGAGAATGCTAGCCCTCAACAAAGGG
>CAZUFQ010000229.1:0-9029 GCA_964618735.1 uncultured Enterobacteriaceae bacterium | reverse complement strand
GGCCGCGGCAACTATGGGCCTGGCGCACTGGCGCGAGCCCTGCGGGTACTGCGGCGGCCGAGGCGCCGCTGGATCCTCCGGTTGAATGATTGAGATTCCAAGGATTTCTCGATGCGCCGTAGGCTGCAGGTTCGGTGGTGGGAACCAGCCCCAACTCTGGTGTATTGGTCTTACCAACACAGATGAATCCAGCGGCAACGAACTTGGCCGCCAGATAGGTGTCATGCGGCGCCACATAGCGAGCCTCCTTCAATACGCGCATGCCGCTGTGGATGGGGTCCCCAGCGGTGGCGCAGGCCAAATCCTTCAAGAGAAACGGTACGCCGTGAAAGGGACCAGAGGGCAAGGCGGAGCTTCTCGCCTGTGTGCGGGCCTTTTCAAAAAGCGGTGTAATAATGGCATTGAGTTTTGGATTGACTTTTTCAATACGAGCGATCGCAGCATCGACGAGTTCGAGTGGAGTGACTTCGCCTTTGCGTACGAGCTCTGCTTGGGCAGTTGCATCTAAACGTGTGAGATCCGTCGCCATGACCCCTCCTTTTTTTCTTACTTTTTTATACTCCGCCGTTTTTCTGTAGCGTTTTGTTGTCCTCCCGGTACCATCTCTATATTGCAAAGGTCAAGGGACTCTGTCGCTTTTGTGTACGCGCCGTATGGCATGAAGAAAAAAGACAGTTTAGAAATGAAAGAGAGGAAGAAGCAACAAAGAGGACGAACGCTCAGATCAGGAGTGGTTGACGAGAGGTGTTGTCTATGGGTCGGTTGAGGCGCTTTCCTTTTGTGAAATGTCAATCTCTCAGGCGACACCTCCAGTGGAGTGGGGGAATACTCCTCATTGCTATCTTCGTGCTATTCATTTGGGCGCCTGTCTCTGCGCTGCAAGTCGACGACTTAGATCCAGATAAAGACTGGGTGACGGCTGCGGTGGAAATCTCGGGGAACAGTAATTTCTCTACCTCCCAGCTGCGCGGTGATATGGTGACGACGACCCGAGCGTGGTACATCCCGTGGCGGTCGCGCCCGCGCTTCGATCCGGTGGCGTTCAAGACTGACATCGAGCGGCTGCAGCGTTTTTATCGAGCCCAGGGATATTATGAAGCGCAAGTATCGTATGATTTACAAGCGGACGACAAACAGGACCGAGTCACTGTACACATCACTGTGAACGAAGGAGAACCCGTGCAGGTTTCGCAGGTCACCCTTCAGGTAACTGATGAGCCTGCTTTGGCTCCGACCCTTGAGGCGTTACGCTCTGAACTCCCTCTCAGTAAGGGAAGCATATTTACTGAAGAACATTACCTAGAAGCGGAAAGCAAAATCAAAGCGCGATTTCTTGATCTCCATTACGGACGCGCAGTGGTCACGCGAAAAGCTACCGTTATTGTCGAGCAACATGCAGTAGAGGTGAGTTATACGGTTGAAGCTGGACCTTCGACGGTGTTCGGGGAAACAACCGTTGAAGGGACTCAATTGGTGGATCCGAAGATCGTGTCACGCGAGCTGACCTACAAAGCTGGAGAGCCCTTCTCTAGCACTGAGATTAACGAGTCGCGGAAAAATCTGCTGAAACTTGATCTTTTTGGCGTCGTTCGTTTTCTCGAAGAGGATTCGCCCAGCGACCCCAGCATCATTCCTATGCGGGTGAAGGTGAGTGAAAAGCCGTTCCGTGAATGGCAGGCAGGCATTGGTTATGGTACAGAAGATCAGGTCCGCGCCCAGGTGCGTTGGAAACATAACAACTGGTTGGGCGATGGGCGCAAACTTGACGTGCAGGTGCGGGTCTCCTCGCTCGTGCGCACCATTGAACTGAACTTTCTGCAACCGCACGTGTTCGGGCGAGACAATCGTTTCTCGCTCACTATTTCAC
Organism: uncultured Enterobacteriaceae bacterium; assembly: GCA_964618735.1. Taxonomy (GTDB): domain Bacteria; phylum Desulfobacterota; class Binatia; order Bin18; family Bin18; genus SYOC01. The sequence goes on along the minus strand of CAZUFQ010000229.1, from coordinate 7,162 downwards.
CGCAACAACTGGACGAACCTGGCTATCTCTTAAACATGACCAGAATACAACCGCGCTTTGAGCGAGATTTTACTCGACATCTCACTGGTTTCGTCGCTTATCGACTGGAGTACGATCACCTGAATAAAGTCCCTGAAGCGACGGTGCAAGCATTGACAGATTTTCAACGAAAAGGAGTGCTCTCTGGCCTCTCCACGGGCTTGACGTGGAATACTACCGATGATCCTCTCAACCCGACTCGTGGCGGGCGCGTCTTGTTTTCTATTGAAAAAGTGGGCGGCCCGCTGGGCGGCGACTTTGAATTTATTAAGATGCAAGGAGAAGTGCGACGATATCATCTCATTGCGCCTCGCACTGTGCTTGCCGGTCGACTGAAGTTGGGATTTGCGGATCCTTCCGGAAAGAGTGATGAAATTCCTCTCTTTGAACGTTTTTACGCCGGCGGCATCAATAGCGTGCGAGGTTACGACCGTCATCGGTTGGGGCCGATTTCGGCGTCTAATGATCCGATCGGCGGACGAAGTCTCATCGAGGGTTCTCTCGAATTGCGCTATCAGTTCACTGAGAAGTTTGGCGGCATCCTCTTTCTTGATTTTGGTCAAGTATCGTTGCGTTCGTATGACGTCCCCATTGATAACCTCAAGTTCGCGACTGGATTCGGCGTCCTCTATACCACGCCAGTGGGGCCAGTGCTCTTAGCGTTGGGCTTTCCGTTCGATCCGCCACGCAGGGATCAAGCCTGGCAGGTGCATTTCAGTATCGGGCAGTTTTTCTGAACGAGGAGCGGAACACATAGTGAACTTCTCTCGATTTTTTCGACGATTGTTACGCTTTGCTACTTGGCTCGGGGTAGGGATAGTTGCGCTGCTACTGTTGCTCGCCATTGGCGTTGTGGCGTACACGCGCACTTCTCATTTTCAACAACTGCTCCACGACGAGTTGCTGACTGTCCTGCGCGCTTCGCTTGACGCTGACGTGACGATTGACATTGAAGACGTCAAGGGATCTCTCTGGCAGGGGGTGGACATTCATCGCTTGTCTGTTCGCAAAGATGGAATGGACGTACTCTCCCTGACCCAGGGAAAGGTAACGATGAATGTCTTGCAACAACTGGTGTCTGTGGTGCGTACTTCGTCGCTGCAAGTGGTGAACGTGACGTTGACAGACCCAGTCATCCGGGTTGTCCAAGACCCAAAGGCGGGCTGGAATGTCTTGCGCCTGATGAAACCTGCGGAACCCGGGCAGGAATCGACCTCAACGTCGTTTTTACCGGCCATCCTGCTTCCTCATTTGACCATCGAAAACGGTCAGGTTTTCGTGCGGCTTGCTGATGGTAAGGAGTTGCAGCTCACTGAGGTCACACTCGATAGTGATGTCGCTCTGTTGCCCACTGGGGTGCGAGCGCAGGTGAAGGATTTGCACTTTGGTGTTACCGGGACCGGTATCCCCGCTGTGCAATGGAGCAGTCAGCTCGCCTACGAGGGAACCACTGAGGCGGCGAAGGTAACGCTCCAGCCGATTGATATCCGCACGGCTCTCTCCCACGTGCAACTCTCGGGTACGATCGACAATCTCAGCGCGCCAACGCTTGCGTTGACTGCGGCTATTGAAAAGCTAGCTGCTGCCGACGTGGGCATGCTCGCGCCCTCGCCCTATTTGCAACAAGACTTGACCGGCTCGCTACAGATCACGGGTCCGTTATCATCACTTGAAGTGAACACAACTTTGGAAACGCCTGATGGTCGTGTCGCCGCCGCGGTGACAGCGAACCTGACGCAAGCGCCGCCTGAGGCGCACGGTCGCATTCAACTCAGTCACATTGTCCTACAGCAGGTGTTGCATACGCCGGGTGTTGACGTGGCTGGAGAGGCAACCGGACAAGTGCAATTTCAAGGAAGCGATCTGCAAACGTTGCATGCTGAGGCGGCTGCGTTCGTCAGCGGTCTCGCAGCGAATGGCAAACAGATCGGCGACGTGAACCTCACGACTACTCTGGCCGACGGAAAAGCTGTACTCTTTAGTGAAATAAACGGCAATGCAGGGTATCTCTCCGCACAGGGGAAATTTTCTGTGGCCGACCCGTACACCTACGACGCCACTATACTGTTGAGAAAGTTAAACGCACAGAAGGTCACTGGCGCCAAGGAAACGCCGCTCACGAACATCAACGTTGATGTATCGGTGAAAGGGCGCGGCATAGATCCTGAGACAATGGCGACGCAGGCTAAGCTTTCTTTTGCCCCCTCCACCATAGGACCGACTGCCATCACTAAGGGTGAGTTCGTCGGTTCTTTGTCCAACGGTCAATTGACCCTAGAGAAAGGCGTCCTGCTGGCAAACGATCTGACTGTGAATATGCAGGGACGTGTGGGGGGGCTCCGGAAAACGGGAAACGGCAATCTGACGTATCGTGTGCGCGCGCAAAATCTCTCGCCCTGGCTGGCGTTGGCGGGATTGAAAGGGAAAGGGGCGCTTGATCTGGACGGAACCGCTGAGGGCAATTTGAAAGCGCTTCGTGTTGACGGAAAGTTGTCCGTCACTGAGGTCGAGGTTGGCGCCAACGCGGTGCAGGCTGGCGCCGTCTCGTATCAATTCGCGGAGGTTGGGAGCCCACAGCCCCGCGGCCATGTGACTGTGCAGGTGAATGGGGTGCAAGCTGGAATCTCGCTTAAGTCGGTGCGCGCGGATTTTGACGTGGCTGGACTCCAGCCTGCTGTCGTCCAAGCGGACGCGAATGTAGAAGACTCGGACTCTCGCGTCCATCATGTCAAGACGCAAGTCCGATACGCATCAGAACAGCTCGATGTCTTGATCCAAGAATTGTCGTTACAGTCCCCTTCGGGAATATGGCAAGCGCCGCAACAACCTCACCTTACTCTGCGCAATAATACCTGGACACTCGAACGTTTCGTGCTCACACGAGCAGAACAGACGGTCCGCGCCGCGGGCGTCTTTACTCCACAAGGACTAGTGAAAGCGCAATTGCAGGTAACGCGATTCTCGCTTGGAGAGTTGCGTCCGTTGCTTGGCGATGATGGACCAGTAGTGAAGGGGGAGGTGAATGTTGATGTGCAAGTGCAAGGCACGATGGCGAGCCCCGATGTCACGGCGAATGTTTCGACGGGACCGCTGGCCGTTGCCCAGCAGCAGTATGCTGGCCTGACTGCCCAGGGGAGTTATCATCAAGAGCAACTGGCGCTGAATATGACGCTGCAACAGGACCAGACCCATGCCTTACATATTCAGGGCGGGCTTCCCATTGCTCTGCAAGGAGGAAAGACAGGGGCTCCTGTGATAGGTAACGTCGATGTTCGTATTCATTCTGATGGACTGAGTTTGGCGTTTTTAGAGCCGCTCAGTAGAGAAATCAGAGATGTCCGCGGGGTGGTGGACATGGACGTAAATGTGCGCGGCCCTACGGATGCTCTGGTTCCTTCAGGTTTCGTGCGTTTGCAGCAGGGAAACGTGCGGATCAGAAGGCTGGAGCAGACATTTTCCGATGTGGTCGTTAATCTCCAACTGGAACCGACCACGCTGCGGCTCGTGCAATTGATGGTGCATGGGGGAGACGGGCAGCTGACTGGAGCAGGAACGGTCGGATTGAATGGATATAACATAAAAGACTTTGATTTGACGTTTACGGCGCAACGTTTCCGTGTCATCAGTACAAGAGAATATCGGGCAGGTTTAAGCGGGCAGCTGTCTTGTTCTGGGTCATTGGAAGCGCTCATGGTGAAAGGCGCCTTTACTGTGCTGGACACTACCGTGCGCCCAAATCTTGAGCTGATGAAAAGTGGACCGGCGCAGCCTGATCCCACCATTATTGTAGTGCAGCAGCGCGGCGAAGAAGTATCGCTCGGGAGGAACGGAAAACCGGAAAGTGAGGCGGGAAAAACAGAAGAGAAAAGCGCCCCTGGGCTATATGAGAAGCTGACGGTGGATGTAAGGATTTCTATTCCAGCAAATACCTGGGTGCAGATGCGTGAGGGATCTATCGAACTGAGGGGCGATCTCCGAGTGCAGAAAGAGCCGGCGCAGGAAATCCCTTTGAGTGGAACGGTCGAAACCGTGCGCGGCTGGGTTGCTGTGGAGGGGAAAAAATTTTAGCGGGGAAGGGGGGCGGTCATCTTCACGGGGGCGACGCCGATCGACCCCACCCTTGATGTTGTGGCTCAGTATGTCTTGACTGAGTATACTGTCACCGTGTCGATAGGAGGCACAGGATCTGCGCCGACTGTGACGTTCCAAAGCGAGCCCCCTTTGGAGCAAGCCGATATCTTAGCCTTGCTCGTATTTGGTAAGCCCGCCAATTCTTTGAGTAGCCGAGAGAAAGTGTCTCTGCAGTCGCAAGCGATGCAAGCTGCGGCAGGAGTCGTTGCGTCTGATTTACGACAAGCAATTGCGGAGCAGTTAGGGATTGAAAACCTCGAATTCGATGTAGGCGAAAACCCTAGTCAAAGCAAAGTGGGTGTGGGGAAATATGTAGCGCCGGGAGTATTTGTATCGACCTCGCAAGGGTTCGGCGGCAGCACGCAGCAAGCGCCGGGGCGTGAGGTGACGATTGAGTATCAGCTGAGTGACGACTGGCAGCTGAAGGCTTCAACGACCGACCGCGGCAATAATGGCGTCGATATCCTGTGGAAGAAAAAGTATTGAGGAAACGGTCGTGCGGTCCTAAACTTCTTGCCCGTTCCGCCGACCTAGTTCTTGTGGGGCGTCATTTTTTTATTTATTTTTCTGTCTTTTTGAGCTATGCCTGTTGTTGGTCTACTACAGGTTTCTCTTGGGATGGCCCTGAAGATAACAAGCCTGCGGCTGAGCTGCAGGCAATGGACGACGCCACGCTGGCCTGGGAGGCGCAAGCAGTGTGTGTCAGTGCTGCGATCACTGCGCTTGCCGTCACAACTGATACGATAGCCAAGCGAAAAGAGGCGTTGCGCTATCTTGCCGCCATTGTTGCTGCGAAGCGCAAGAAGGACAATAAAGTTCCCCCCTGGCTCTACGAACTGTCGGCGCAAGCGGATAAAGGTTCGGCGTCGGGGTGCAACGATGTTGCTAAGACAGTGTATCTTCCACCGGAAGCCCCGCCAGCAGAGCAATCCCAAGACGCGCAGACGCAAGAGCAACCCGCTCAGCAGGATTCGGCAGCTAAAAAGGCGAAAAAATAATTCTTCTCTAACTTTTTCTTCACCACTCGACCCTCACCCTATCCCTCTCCCTGCCAGGGAGAGGGCAGCACGAGCAGAGCGAGGGCGGGTGAGGGTAATTGTGTTTAAGGAAAATCCAAGTGAAGTCTGCTTTGGACAGCGTGGGTTGAAGCTTCGGCTTCGCGTCCAGGCAGAGCCTGGACGCGAGAAAGAGCAAGACTACTCGGACAACAGGTTAACTAGCCGAGGAGTTATGTGCAGCGGACTGGGGCGCGACATCGAGTTCTTTGATTTTCGTCTGGAGTGTCTGGACGAGGTCTTTATATGAGGATTTGCTAAGAATGCGATCGAACTGATTGCGATAATTGCGCACCATGCTCACGTTCTCTGCGACAATGTCATAGATAAGCCATTTGTCATTTTTCTGATGCAACTTGTAGGTGACGGCAAACGCCTTGTTTTGCGCCGGATCGAAGATGCGAGTGTCTACTTCAGCAAATTTGTCGTCAATGCGCTCTTGATCATAATAGAACTTGACGTCAGCGTTGTAGCGGTCGAGCGTGCCAGCATAGGTCTTCTGTACAAGCTCGGTAAACAACGAGATAAACTGTTGGCGTTCTTCTTCGGTCCTTTCTTGCCAATAAGCGCCTAGGGTGCGCTTGGCGACTTCTTGCACGTCGAATTGAGGCTCCACTATGGCTCGGATTTTCTCGATACGTGCTAGGAAGTGTTCTTTGCCTTGGCCGGTTGGATTTTGGAGAACCGCGGAGGCCTTTTCAATTGTTGTCCGAATGACCTCCATGGGCGATTCCGCCGCCCATGCCGGGGCGTAGAAAGCGAACCCTATCACCACAATTGCTTTCCACAACATTGAGCAAAGCGCGTTCACGGTCTGGTACTCCTCTCTTGCAACCTGACGGCTTTTATTGTGTCTTGGAACGCTATTCTTTAATTGCTTTTTCGCGTCGTTGGATATACGCATCTTGCGCGGCGCCATAGAGATCTACCGCAGAGCGCTGAACGTCCGCAAAAAGATCCAGGTTCATAGCACGGTAGTTAACCGCGTTCACGGCAGTGCTGCCGCCCTTGATGGCCACCACTTGCCAGGTAGGCAGTAAGTAATTCATGGGATTGAGTGCGCCATCAACCACCATCCCGGCGGTATCTCGAACGGTTGACGGGCCCAAGAAGGGAATCACGAGATAAGGACCATTGCCGACGCCATAAACTGCCAACGTCTGACCAAAATCTTCGGGACTTTCACGCCAGCCGAACGCTGGCTCGGCGACCTCGAGAAAACCGATACAACCTACGGTGGAGTTCACGAGAAAGCGTCCGACTTCTTGTCCGGCGCCGACCAGTTTACCTTGAAAGAGGTTATTGGCGACTCGTTCGACCACGCCCAGGTTTTTAAAGAACCGTTGCACGCCACGTTGCGCGTCCGCTGGCACGACAGAGTTATACGCACTCGCCACGGGATGAAGAACGTAGTCGTCCAGCTTCAAGTTGAAGGTAAACATCGTCTGGTTAAACGGTTCCCAGGGGTCGCTGACCCGCGTTTCCACTTCTTCTTTTTGGGCATGGACTGATGTTGCTTGCAGACCCCAACTCAAAACAGCAACTAACATCACAACTAATGTTCTTCTACTCACATTCCTACTCCCTTCTTTCCCCAGGCAATCCGCTTGCGGTGCTTTTTGATCTTATCGTCTGCTCGAACTTATCCTTTATGGATATCTACTCTTTCGTCGCTGTATTTTGTTCTACATTTCCGAAAATGAATTTCGCGATAAGTTCCTGAATATCGACTGGCGATTCAGTATCGCGGATCTGCTCGCCAGGTGCAAGTTGCTTCGGTCCTTTGCCCGGGGTAATTTCCACATAGCGTTCGCCGATTAACCCTTTGCTTTTGATTGCTGCTTTCGCATCCTCATACAAAGGAATGCCAGGCTGTATCTTCAGGTGCACTTGTGCACGATAATCATCAAGCGAGACTTGTTCGACTTGACCGATCT
>CAZUFQ010000228.1:0-9038 GCA_964618735.1 uncultured Enterobacteriaceae bacterium | reverse complement strand
CTACCTTCGTGCGTCCCTCCGGGACGAAAAGGGCTGAATAGGTCCATTTTGTTTCTGAGCAGGCCGCAGGCTGAAGAATCTCAAGCACGATAACTGTCAGGGGGAGCCTTCGACTGGGCTCTGCTTCGGCTGTCCAGAAACAAAACCTGCTTCGTCCCAGGCTCTGCCTGGGACGACAGTGCATACGGGGCTCTGCCGCGTATCCATACCCAGGCAGAGCCTGGGTACGAGGAGAGCTTCTGCTTCTCCGCTTAGCACCCGCGCTAGGTCAATGCAGAATGACTTTTTTCGTCATTTTATTAAGCGAATCTCACTATAATTGGCTTAGAAAACTTGCAATATATCCATTAATAGTCTACAAGTCATTCATCGACAGAAAAGAAGCAAACGAGGAGAGCCTCCTGTGGCTGCTCTGGGGAAAGCCGGATATTCCCTCATTGAACTATTGGTGGCGATGACGCTCTTCGCCATTGCCGCACTGGGCTTATCAGCCGGAGTCGCGGTGGTCCTGCGCTCTGGCGTTCTCAGTGACGATCTCACCCACGCTACGCTCTTCGCGCAGGAAAAGCTCGAAGAATTGGCGAGCTATACCGGCGCCCTGACCGGAGGAGCCGATACCCCACAGCCGCCGTTTACCCGCGACTGGACAGTTTCTCTTGACGACCCGGAAATTGGTTTGACCAGCATCACCGTAACCGTATCGTGGCAAAGAGACGGGGAACAAGCAGTTTCTCTTATGACCATTGTGAATCAATAACGCATCGCTCGGACAAAGAATCATGCGCCTGTTTCTTCGCCGTTCTTCAGGTTTCACTCTCGTAGAAATCTTAGTGACCTTAGGACTCACTGGCGTCTTTTGTTTGGCTCTCTATGGCTTCTATCAGCTTCATCTTGGGGTCCTGAGGACAGAAGAGACGCAGCTGAATTTGCGCGAAAGTAGTCGACTCGCCATTGATTTCCTCGTACGCGAACTGCATTTGGCCGGCGCGCGGCCCGTGCGCGGCGGCGCCTGCGACGGCTTTGAACGGCTCACGGAGGCCGAGCTGCAGCGTGTGAGCATGCAGTATGATTTTCGTGGGAACACTTCAAGCGCGCCGGCTGACGGCTGTCCTGACGACCCGACCGAGCGCGTCACCTATTCCTATGACAGCGCGGAGCAAGTGTTGAAGCGTGCGACAAGCGGCGGCTCTGCACAACCCTTCATCAATGATGTTCCGCCGACTGGTTTTGCGCTGCATTATTTCAACCAACAGAGAGAGGAATTGGCGTCGCCGTTAACAGCAACGGCGCGCGCAGCCGTCCAAAGCATTAACATCTTGATCACGACAAGAAAAACGTCGCCCGACCCAGCTGCGACAGGGCCGCTAGAGTCACAGTTTTCCACGACCATCTTCCTGCCGAATCCGCCGCAATAATACCATGACGCGCAAACCGATGCGGCGATCCGAAGCCGGATTCATCCTCATTACCACGCTGCTCTTAATTACCCTGCTTATGGTGATTGGCATGAGCGATCTGGGTCTGAGTCGGTCAGATCTTCTCGTCTCTCGCAACTTGTGGACAGGCGCGCAAGCGTTGTGGCTGGCAAGGGCTGGCGTGGCGACCGGGAAACATTGGCTGAAAGTGAATCTGCAAGGGGCGTCGTTTCCGGTTTCTCTTGGACCTACCGCTTTAGGAAACGGCTCGCATGCTGTGACTATCCAGGCGCTTGGAGCCGGCCTGTACCGTTTGACCGGAGTCGGCGCGGGGTCAGACGACTCTCGCCGCGTAGTAGAAGAGATTGTCCGCCTTCCCGATTTAGCGCCCACAGGGGTGATCACCAGCGACCGAGACGGTCTCCATCCGGATTTTGATGACGGAAGCGGAGGGACTGGTCGGCGGATTCCAGATTTTACCGTCGATGGAAGAACTCACGCGCTGAACGGCGCGCTTTCATCAGCATGCCCCACCCTTTCTCCTTTTGCCGTCGCGCAAACAGCAGCGCAGAACGATCTCACGAATGCCGCTAATACACTTAAACACGATATCGTGACGCGAGCTAACAGCTTTTGTCAAGCCAACGGCGCCAATGCAGCAGGACTGTGTACTCCAGGCTTATTCTGGGTGCGCGGCAGCGCCTCGACGCCGCGTTTCCAGACCGGAACCTGTACAGCAAGTGATCCCACCTGCTTTGTAAATCTTGATCTATCCTCCTCCTCTCTCCGAGCTACAGGATTACCTGTAAGCACAAATTTACCTCCAGCGCCTGATAACAGGGGACCATTTGCACCGAAGGCAAGTACTACGCTCTTTGCCCGCCTGCTCAGTGCTGCCGAGCAAGCGCGCCTCCAGACTGCCGTAAATGATATTCTGCAACGAATTGGAGAATTGCCAGGAGAAGCGTTGTCGCATATTTCTTCGAGTCTCCACGGCGGGACCCATACCTACGGCGGCCCCAATGCCCCTGTGATCGTGCAGGTGGATGACGGCGCCGATGCGATAGACATTGATAGTGGAGCGGTAGTGAACGGGACGGGCGTCCTGCTGATTCCGCGCGTCGTACGACTCGGTAACGCCACACTGAACTGGACAGGCCTCGTGGTCATCACTGGAGCAGGAGACCTGCGAGTGGAAGACGCGTCTGCGTGCGGGCAGATGCTCGGCGCCGTGCTAGTGCATGATGACGCCGCGCTCGATCGCAAACTTGATCTTGACAAAGTACAACGGAGTGGATGCTTGCCATTTGCCATTAATTATAGCTGTGAAGCCGTCACCCAAGCGTTGACGACATTGATGCGCACCGTGTCGTGGATCGAGAAGTATGGGATGTAAAGATGTTATGAGCGTGACAGCATGCGACCCTGACCGCCTGAAGAGCGTACATCCTGACGGATTGACCGTGCTTGAACTTGTCGTGGCGCTTGGCCTGATTGGGCTGCTCGGCGGCGTCGCTATTTTACAAATGCAACCATTGCTCGCACAGATGCGGCTCGCGAGCAGCGCCCGGCAGATCGCGACGGACCTGCAAGTGATGAGGATGCGCGCGATTGCTCAAAATCGTCGTTTCCGAGTCACCTTCCGTCCGAGCACCCGAGACTATGTCATCGATAAAGAAGAGGGCTCTTCTTGGGTGCGATTAGTATTGCATAGCCACACTTCTGCAAGCGCCGTCGATGCGGTGATTCCACTCGCTTCAGGCGTGACGATTACGGCAGTCAATTCTGGCGGAGACGTCATTTTTATTCCGCGCGGCTACGTCGATGGCGGTATTACCATTACACTCGGCTCTGTTGCCGCCTCTGATACAAAGAAGATTATCGTTAATCTTGCCGGCCGAGTGCGAGTCGAATAAAGTGGAAATCGGGCGGAGAAATTAGGTACACTAGAGTTATGGCAGAGAGTCTTCCTTTTTCCTTTGTGGTGTCATTCACATTTCTATTCGGGGCCGTGATTGGCAGTTTCCTCAATGTCTGCATCTATCGACTGCCCGATCACGAATCCATCGTATTCCCGGCTTCGCACTGCCGCGCATGTTCGCGCGTACTGTCATGGTATGAGAACGTGCCGCTGCTAAGTTACTTGTTGCAGCGTGGTAAATGTCGCACCTGCGGCGCACATTTCTCGTCTCGCTATTTCTGGGTTGAACTGCTGACCGCGTTTCTCTCCATTGCGTTGGTCTCTCGTTTTGGCCTCACTCTCACCACTGTTGGCTACTTTCTCTTTGTCGCCTCTTTGGTAACAGTCACGTTTATCGACTTAGACCATCAGATTATTCCCGATGTGATCAGTCTTCCTGGCGTTCTGGTCGGTCTGTTATTCTCGCTTGTCTCATCGCATATCAGCTTTTTGGACTCGCTTGCTGGCGCGGCGATTGGTGCGGGAGTCTTGGTCGCGGTTTCACTGGGCTATACGGCGATAACCGGGCGTGAAGGTATGGGCGGCGGTGACGTGAAACTGTTGGCCATGATTGGCGCGTTTCTCGGCTGGAGGTCTGTGCCGTTTACGTTATTTGCTGCGTCCTGTATCGGCTCTATTATCGGAGTGATCGTGATGGCTCGCCGTAACGCCAATAGTCAGCTTGCCTTGCCCTTCGGTCCGTTCCTCGCCTTTGGCGCCATAAGCTACTTGTTCTTTGGCGAGCGCTTAATCAACTGGTATTTAGGAATGTTTTAGAGGGATGTCCGCCTCATTACTAACCCTATCGCGGAATCCCGTATGCTTCGCCGCGCGCTAAAAAAGTAGCGACAACGTTGGCCATAAGCAAAATATCATGAGTCTTGCCTGACCGATCTTTCACTTCATCGCGAAGTAACGCCTCGGGGTAAAAGCCGAGTTCCTCGAAGACTGTCCGTGCGCCCGTTTGATCAGGCGTCATGCGCGCTACGATCTTCTCGATGCCAAGCGTCAGCGCGACGTTAAACGCTTCGCGCGTGAGGAGACGACCAAGGCCCAGGTGGCGGGCCTGTGGCGCGACGAGCACGCGCAATTCCGCCACATGTCGCGACCAGTCAAAGTCGTTGCGATACAGACTGCTGTACCCTAGAATTTGTGCTTGATCCTCGGCCAGGACGGTATACATGACGCCGTCCTCAACATTACGCACCCATTTCTCGATGGTAGACTGTTTGGTAATGTCGCGGCGCAGAAACAGAAGATCGTGATCTGAGAGCTGTTGTGCGAAAGTACGTAAGCCGGGGCCATCTTGCGTCGTCATCATGCGCACGGTGATCGACTGTCCTTTGAGCGACAGGGTTTTGGGAAAACCTTCCACGGTATCCTCCTGAGCGTTAGTCATAGTAGCGCGCCTACAGGGAGCGTTTAGCGAGCCAGGCATCAAGCTGAGGCCAGAGGCGATGCACCGCATTGGCCCCAGCCACCAGACTCACATGACCCCCTTTGAGCACGATTTCGGTTTTGTCTTTGCTGCCGACGATGGTAATCAAGTCCCGCGACGCCGCCGTCGGCACGATGTGATCAGGTTCGGCAGTGACGTGGAGAAACGGGACCTTGATCTGACTAAAGTCCACCCGCCGGCCCGCCAATTCGAAGGCGTTGCGCACCAGCTTGTTCTCGCGCATAAACCCTGTAATAAACTGACGTGCGGTCTCTCCCGCAAACGGAATTTGGTCAGCGGCCCAGCGCTCAAAGCGCAAATGAGCTTTCACGAATGCATCATCAGTCACATTATCAAGGAGTTTAAGTCTACCCGCTGTTTTCTGGAACGGGCGCAGCATGTCGAACGACGCTTCGATCAATTCCGGAGGGATATTGCCCAAGGTCTTGATCAGCCGGTCAAGATCAAAATGTGCGGGGTCCGTCCAGGTGCGATGCAGCGGCATGCCCTCCGCGTTAATGGGAGTGGTAAAGCACACTAAATTTTTGACCGGCCCCTTGCGGTGGAGCGCCGTATACATCGCTGCTAACTGTCCCCCCATGCAGTAGCCAACCATTGACACATCGGGCTCTCCCGTGTCCTCCAGGATCACGCGCAGGCAGGCAGGAATAAAATCCAACACGTAGTCTTCGAGGCGCAGGGTTGCGTGCTCAGCGCGCGGGACGCCCCAGTCGATGAGGTAGACATCATACCCTTGCTGCAGGAGAAACTCGACGAAACTCTGTCCTTTAGTCAAATCCAAAATATAAGAACGGCTTACGAGCGACATAATGAGGACGATCGGGACGCGGTAAATTTCGTCACACTGGGGTCGATAGCGGTAAAGCTTCAGAGTTCCCTGCGTATAGATAACATCCTTCGGGGTAGCTCCTAGCTCGCCGGTGAGATCATCGGGCAACTTGAGCCCCGGAATGTGTCGTTGAATTGCGCGCTCTACTACCGCTCGCGCTCGTGCGGCAATCTCTTCGACTGAAGGTCGTGCGTTTGGCATACGCTACTCCTTCTGAGTCTGAGGAGGCGTTTTGGTGCGTCTCGGGCGGACCACACGCAGCGCCGGGCCGGTCGTCAGGCCCCGGTCGCTCAGTGCATGACGCAGTTGGCGAATGTCGACTTGCAGTGCGGCGATGGCGTCTTCGAGTTTTCCGACCCGGTCGCTCAGCGCCAATACGTCAGAACGCGAAGGAAAGTTAAGATTCGCCAGCCACTTGGCCATGGATTCGGTGAACATCCGCTGCGCATGCAGCGCCTCTTGCATGTACTTGCCTGTGGTCTTGGCGAACCGGTCATCGCCTATGATTTGCGTAAGCGCCTCATTCCACGACTTCTCCGATTTTTGGCACCACTCGCGCCAAAGCCGAAGCGGATCGAGATTGATAGTGGCGTCTTTCTTGGCCATGCCCAGTCTCTCCTTTCCTGCTCCTCTCTCGACGAGCCAGAGGCGGGACGTGGCGACTGTACCAAACTAACAGCGCGCCTACAACGCCGCACGGAAGAAGCCGCTTGCCATCGCCATGAATGTCGTGTTGGTGCAAAAATGAGTCTTCTTTATCTCCATGAATAGAAACGATTGGGTTGAAAAGATATCAGGTCGACAATCCGTGCGACGGCAAGCTTATTTGCGCGCTGAGGTGCACAATCGGGCGCGAAAATACACAACCTAGAGGTTTACGCGAAGGAATCAATCTGTTAAATCACTGCTAATGCAGAATCATCCGCTTCCTCGTCTTGATGAAACCCCAGAGTTGCGGGCAGCATTGTTGAAACACTGTCGCCTTCAGCTTGGTGATGTCTGGCAGGACCCAATGGGCAGGCATCGAGTCGGTTGCCTGGACGCTTCGTGCTCCAAGGAAGTGGTGCGCTTGATGAACGGACGCTCGGCTACGCTGGCGGTTCACGACCCGCCTTATAACCTGGCTGCTTTTGAGAGGAGAAGCGTGTCTGAGTTCGTAGACTGGTGCTGCAAATGGGTGAGAAATACCGATTCGATCCTTTGCCCCGATGCCTCACTTTACGTGTGGATGGGTGCTGATCAAACCGAAGGGTTCCAGTCGCTGCCGGTCTTCATAGTGTTTATGCGGTAAACCAATTTCCGCCCGCGTTCGTTCATTACGATGCGAAACCAGCGAGGATACGGCACTCAGAAGAACTGGATGGCGGTGCGACAGGAACTACTTTACTACGTCAAAGGATCTCCTGCTTTTAATGTTGAGGCCGAATATACGGACATTCCCAAGATTCTCCGCGGCTACTACAAGGAAGTGAACGGTACGGTCACCGAAAACCTGGAGCGGAGTAAATCTGAAAATATTCGGGCTGGAAATGTGTGGGTCGATATCCAGCAGGTGTTCTACCGTATGGAGGAGAATGTCAACGGCTGCTATGCGCAGAAGCCGCTGAAAAGCTGTGAACGCATCATCTGCGCGAGTTCCAATCCTGGGGATGTGATCATTGACTTCTTCGCCCACTCTGGCTCTACACTGCTTGCCGCCGAAATACTGGGACGATGCTGTGTCACCACCGACATCGACCCGCTCTACTGCGAAATTACCATCCGGAGATTAGAGCGTTTCCGAAGGACGAGAAAAACCGGTTGGCAGAACAGTAATCCATTCGCGAGTGAAATCGCTCAAGACCCCGAGCTTCGACGGTTATTAAACGACGAAGACACACAAAATAATGTCGCATCCGTCACGAAACGCCAACAGCAGGCCTCGCAGCAACAACTCCTGTTCAGCTAACTAACCTCTGCCAAAAGTTCGTAGAGCTGATCGTAAGTCAAAGTTTTGTAGAGGTAGCGGTCGAGGTGCGTCTGGAGTATTCGAGGATTGATGTGGAATTGTCCCTCGCCGATATTGCCCTTGTGTTGAAAGTCGGAATAGTCGATGTACCCTCCATTTTCATTCTCCTTAATCTCAATGTTCTCAAGACGGAAAATCTGGATACAATCTGAGAAAAATAAGCCGTAGTAAAGAACATCGAACTCCGTCCGTTTGATCTGTTGGATGTTACAGTCGAATTTGTGCTGCCGCCAATCCACAAACGCGACCATTCGTTCCTCAGCGGTCGCTTCCTCAATGCAACGCAGGACCGTTTCTTCAGTCACTATTTTTTCGGCTTTCTTTTGCACGATGGAGAATTTGACCTCGATACGATGCTGGAGCGCATCGTCGTAAAGGTCGTGGAAAATACTCTTCGCTTGCGAACATTTGAGTAGCCGCTTGATCATGCACTCTGCAACTGAGCCGAAGCGCCGCGTTCGCAGAGCGAAAATTCCATCCCGTAGTTTTTCACCGTCCATACGGTCCCTATTCACAGGCGGCGAAGTGCCGATAAGCTTGGGAACAACTCTCCAACCTCTGAACCGAGCGCGACCGCGATTTTGATGAGATTCAGTGCAGCGACATTGTGTTCACCTCGCTCAATGTCGCCATAGTAAGCTCTATCCAGGCCCGCTTGGGCTGCAAACTCTTCCTATGAGATATTCTTCGTCTCTCGAAGCCGTCGAATCTGCTGTCCGAGGGCCGCTAGCCGCTTGTTTTTCACGCTGAGAGATTAAGGAGCTGCCGGTTTTAACGCCACGGCCTATAAGGATCATTGTATTTTCGTACGAGAGTGCGTTTGGTGCGTCGGTAGAGAAGATTATGAGGTTGCTTTGGCATTAATTGTCAAAGTATGAGGAGTCAAATCCCGCCCTCATGTCTCGCAACTTCACAAAAATGTCCAGGGCTAGTTACCAATATGTCTGACCACTGCATCCCGGAATTGTTCGGATCCTGTGCTCATAGGTCAGGCAATACGCCTGGAATTGCAGTGCGCAGCCGAACCAAAGCCGTTTGGGCTTCCAGTTTCTCGATCGCACGCTTGTTCACAAAATCAACAAGGGCGAGCAACTCCTCATGTCCCGCCGAGGTGAGAAATTCTTTTCGTTCGCCCAACTCGTGTATCTGTCGTTGCAAAGGTTGAGCAGTTTTCCTGAAGATCGAGTTCTCATGCTTGCCGCCTAGCGTGAGAGCAGCTTGTCGACGCGGCTAACGATGGTCTGACGATTGTGTAAGACGCCGAAGAGTTCACCTCCGGCATCAGATAAAGAGCAACAGATGAACGGCTGCACCTACATTGGCGGCATCTTTGGAAATTTGGGCAGCTCAGGGTTCATGAAGTCCCA
>CAZUFQ010000227.1:2745-9112 GCA_964618735.1 uncultured Enterobacteriaceae bacterium | reverse complement strand
CGAAGGTTTCCGAAACCTTGGGGATTTAATTCCGAAACTGGCAAACTCTTCGTACGTCATACCCGTAGCTGGGTTGACGAAATAGACTGTGACCTCCGTAGGAGATTGAAACCTTCGCAATCTTGCTTTCGTCAAAATACGGTTGCTGGACGAAATAGACTGTGACCTCCGTAGGAGATTGAAACTTTTCTTTCCTAATTCAGGGGAGCGAGGAAGATGCAGACGAAATAGACTGTGACCTCCGTAGGACATTGAAAACTTACCTAATTCCCTTTAGTCTTCTTGGCATCCGGGACGAAATATACTGTTACCTCCGTAGGGGATTGAAACATATGACAAATTGTTCTAGTTTGGTCTCGCAGTGGTGGACGAAATAGACTGTGACCTCCGTAGGAGATTGAAACACGTCACTGATCGGCGTGTCGGTCTGTCCTTCCAAGACGAAATAGACTGTGACCTCCGTAGGAGATTGAAACTTTGATCGGCTGGTGGCAGAAGAAGCGAAGGAGCGGGACGAAATAGACTGTGACCTCCGTAGGAGATTGAAACAAGCCCTTACGCTTCTCACGCACGCCCTACACGCAGACGAAATAGACTGTGACCTCCGTAGGAGATTGAAACGCTCGTAGCGATACCCCAGGCTTAAAATTCGCATAGCGACGAAATAGACCACTTACTCCGTAGGAGATTGAAACCAGCAACATCATTACCTTGTTTGAAGCCTACACGAAGACGAAATAGACCACTTACTCCGTAGAAGATTAAAACACCTGCCAAGTGACCGAAACGGGAGCGCGACAGCGTATGCAATAGGTCACTACCTTCACGAAAAATCTTACTAAACCAGAATGCAAAACCTTCGTACACTGCTGAACTATCGGTGAGGCAAATCCCCCCTGCCCCCCTTTGCCAAAGGGGGGGAAAGCGCGGAGCGCGGGGGGATTTATGAAATAAACTGTACCAATCTTCTGCATTTCGGTTTAGTCGGTTGCCCGTACCTGAACGCGGGAAGAACTTGCTCTGCCAATTGGACCAGCTACAATACGCTCACCTTGGCGACAAGGATATTTATTAATTATCTAAGGAGGCTTTTATGGCGCAAGAACGAGCAGGGGCTGTGACGCTCAGAGGAAACCCGCTAACGCTGATCGGTCCCGAGATTAAAGTGGGACAGGATGCGCCGGATTTCACTGCAATAGATAATGGATTGCAACCGGTGCGGCTGAGTGATGCGAAGGGAAAAGTTATTGTCCTTAGTTCTGTCCCCTCGGTAGACACTCCAGTGTGTGATACGGAAACTCGTCGCTTTAATCAAGAGGCGGCGGCGCTCGGCGCCGGCATTGAAGTCTGGACGCTGAGCATGGATTTGCCGTTTGCTCAGAAACGTTGGTGTGGGGCTGCTGGCGTTGATCGTGTGAAGACCCTGTCGGATTTTCGTGAGCGCGCGTTCAGTCAAAATTATGGCGTGCTGATTAAAGATGGTCCACTCGGCGGCGTGACGGCTCGGGCGGTCTTCGTCGTTGGAAAGGACGGCAAGGTAAAACACGTAGAATATGTACAAGAGATTGCTACTGAGCCGCAATACGATGCTATTCTGTCCGCCGCGAAGACCGCCGCGAGTGCGTGAGCCGCCCGATGTAACGTTTTGCGATCCAGTTCGGACCTACCAAGATATGGTCCTTTTCTTATTTGAAGAGGACCATTTCCGCTTCCCTTTCTTTGCTCCTGCCCATTGCGCCATGTCCCGCCTTAAAACATGAAGAGCCGCAGGGACTTCAGTACTCCCGGCCAACTACCGATAGAGGGTAATGAAGAGGCATCCTGTCGGAGGGAGTAAAGATAAATCATGAACGGACGGCTTAGGTGGCCGCAGGTGTTCACCGTGCGATATGCACGGGATGGAATAGTATTAGGGCTGGTGTTTTCCTTTGCCGCTACGTGGCTCGACCTTTTCAGGCAGGGCCTGCCGCTCACCGGCGCCCATATTTGGCAACTGCAGTTTATTCATCCTGTGCACTGGATGATGACGTCTGCTTTCCTCGGTATTCTGGGGGGGATAATCGGGCGAGGACAAGACCGCTTCTTACAGCAGACTGCTGAATTATTTACCATTGCAAGCTGTAAAAGCGGGGCATTAGTAGAGTTTACGTGCAGCGCTTCGGATGTGGCCGAGGAGCGTCGGCGTAAAGAACAAGAATCTCTCTATCAGCTCGCCCACAACCTCGCGCACGCCACCGAGGTGCGCGCCATGGCTGATCATCTCTTTGCTCATACCCAAAGTTTGCTGGAGGCCGACTATGGGTTTGTGATGCTGGCTGAGGCGGACGGAAGCATGCTGCGTGGGGCGGCTGCCTATGGCATAGACAGTAAGATATTTCAGCAGCAGCGACTTGTCTTGGGGCAAGATCAAGCGCCTGCCCTCGCGGCATTCCAGCAGAAACGACCGATAGTAATAGAAGATTTGGCGCGTAGTTCGCTGCTCAGTGAATCCTTGCAACAGCAATACGGGTTTGTGAAGAGCGGTTGGATTGTGCCGCTCATGAATGGTGAGCGCGCAATAGGCGTCTTTGGGGTGGGTTATGGAGTGCCGCGAGAGGCAACGGCGGCAGAGCTGCGTGTGCTGCAGTTATTGGGCAACGAGGCTGCATTGGCGATCGAGCGCGCTCGCTTGACCGAGGAGCTGCGGGAGAGTGAGGAACGCTATCGCAGTCTATTTGAGAACGCTCATGACGGCATCGCGTGTCTCACAGCGGATGGGATCATTGCGAGCGTAAATCGCGGATACGAAGTGATGACAGGACGGTCCCGCGAGCAGGCGATTGGGCATCACTACAGCGAGTTCGCTACCCCAGCTGCCGTTGCTCTCGCTGAAGAACGCGCCCGTCGCCTACGGGCGGGGGAGAAAGTGTCCTCGATATATGAGCAGGAGAACTTACGCGTTGATGGGAGCATAGTGCCAGTTGAAGTTCGCGCCCGCTTTCTCCGCGCTGCAGATGGTCGGTCCATCGGGGTGCTCGCCATTATGCGTGATATCACTGAGCGCAAACAGGCCGAGAAGGCGCTCCGCCGGAGCGAAGAACGGTTCCACCGCATGGCCGCCAATCTCCCCGGCGGCATGATCTACCAGTTCCTCATGCGTCCTGATGGTTCAGCGACTCTCCCCTATGTTAGCCCTAATTGTCGGGAACTCTTCGAATTAGAGCCCGAAGAACTCCAACTCGATGCGAGCCTTCTCCTGAACACGATTCTCCCCGAGGATCGCGTCATCCTCAATAAAGCCATCGCCCTCTCGGTGCAGTCCTTGTCTCCTTGGAGCGGGGAGTTTCGAGTCGTCACCAAATCGGGCGTCCTCAGGTGGTTCCACTGTGCGGCGCGCCCTGAGCGGCAAGCCAACAGCGACATCCTCTGGGACTGCGTGATGATGGATATCACTACCCGCAAGCAGGCGGAGGAGGCCTTGCGCCAGAGTGAACGGTTTAACGCTTCTCTTATTGCCCAGTCCCCTCTTGGCATTATCACGTACACGCCAGATGGTCAGACGACATCAGTCAATCGCGCGTGGGAAAAAATGTGGGGGACCACCTGGGAACAGGTGCGCGATTACCACTTGTTCACTGACCCACAGCTCGTTGGCACTCCTGTATGCGCAGCCCTAGAGCGTGTGGTGCAGCAGGGAGGTGAAACTCCTGTATTCGAGCTTGAATACGATATGACAATGTTGCCTGGCGGGAACAAGCAATGGGCCTCCTCGAAGTTCTACGCCGTGCAAGATGAGCACGGCGGGGTAGCGCAACTGGTGTGTTTCAACGACGACATCACCGAGCGCAAGCAGACCGAGGAAGCACTGCGCCGGAGCGAAGAACGGTTCCACCGCATGGCTGCCAATCTCCCCGGCGGCATGATCTACCAGTTCCTCATGCGCCCCGATGGCTCAGCGACCCTTCCCTATATCAGCCCCAGTTGCCGGGATCTTTACGAGTTGGAGCCGGAGGAGGTCCAACTCGATGCAGCCCTGATCATGAGCACGATTCATCCCGAGGATCGGGCCGCCATCGATGAGTCCATCGCTCTGTCGGCGCAGACCTTGTCTCCGTGGTGCGCGGAGTTTCGAGTCGTTACTCGATCGGGCGCTCTTAAGTGGATCCAAGGCGCGGCGCGCCCAGAACGGCAAGCCAATGGCGACATCCTCTGGGATGGTCTGCTGATGGATATCACCTCACGCAAGCAGGCGGAGGAGGCCTTGCACAGGAGCGAGCGGTTTAACGCCTCCCTCATCGCCCAATCGCCGCTTGGGATTATCACCTATACCCCGGACGGAACCCTTACCTCAGTCAATCCCACGTGGGAAAAGGTTTGGGGGATCAGCTGGAAACAGATGCAGGGGTATAACTTATGGACCGATCCTCAGCTCTTCGGCACACCGCTATGCGCAGCCTTGGAAAGCTTAGTGCAACAGGGTGGTAAAATTCCTCCCTTCGAGCTGGAATATGATATGCAAATTGCTCACTCAGAAGGGAGCCGACACTGGACCTCCTCAACGTTCTATGCAATCCAGGATGAAAATGGCAAGGTCACGCAATTGGTGGGCCTGGACGAAGATATCACCATCCGCAAGCAGATGGAGGCGGCGCTTCACCAAGCAAAAGAGGCCGCTGAGGCCGCCAACCGCGCCAAGTCCGAGTTCCTGGCCAACATGAGCCATGAGATCCGCACTCCCATGAATGGCGTTATCGGCATGACTGAACTGCTCTTAGACACCGAGCTTTCCCTAGAACAGCGCGACTATGCCCAGACCGTGCGTAATTCTGCTGAGGCGTTACTGAGCATTCTCAACGATATTTTGGACTTCTCCAAGATCGAGGCCGGAAAACTCGACTTAGAGCAAGTCCCGTTCAGCTTGCGCGAGAGCCTGGGAGACTCTCTCAAGACCCTGGCCCTGCGCGCGCACGAGAAAGGATTGGAACTGCTCTACGACGTACAACCCGAGGCGCCAGACACCGTCCTCGGTGATCCCATGCGGCTGCGCCAGGTCATGGTCAATCTGGTGGGCAACGCCATCAAGTTCACCACCAACGGAGAGGTTACGGTGCACGTCGCCCAGGAATGGGTCGACGAGAAAGAGATGGAGTTGCACGTGCAGGTCTCCGATACCGGCATGGGCATTCCTCTTGATAAACAGCAACATATCTTTGCGGCTTTTTCCCAGGCGGATGCCTCCACCACCCGCCAACATGGCGGAACAGGGTTAGGGCTGGCCATTTCTCGGCAATTAGTTGAATTGATGGGAGGACAGCTCTGGGTAGAGAGTAGGGTGGGACTCGGCTCAACCTTCCATTTCACTGTGCGGTTAGGCCAAGGACAAACCTCTGTCATTCTCCCTCTGCCTGATGCCGATCAGCTGCACGGCTTACGAGTGCTTGTGGTGGATGACAACGCCACGAACCGCCGCATCCTCCACGATCAACTCAGCGCTTGGCATATGCAGCCTATCTTGGCCGGCAGTGCTCAAGAAGCCCTCGGCCTGCTCTACGAGGCTACAGGGCAAGGACAATCCTTTCCGTTGATCCTGACCGATGCGCATATGCCTGCGATGGATGGCTTTATGTTGGTCGAGCGCATCAAGCAGGATCCTCAGCTGCATGGCGCTACCATCCTGATGCTCACGTCTTCCCAACAAAAGGCCGATGTGACGCGCTGTCGGCAACTGGGCATCGCAGTATATCTCATCAAACCGATCAAGCCCGCTGAATTACAGCAAGCACTCTTGCGGGCCCTGGGCCAAGAAGGGCCGCCGCGGCGCCAGCCAACCTCTCTTCGGCCAGCCCCGCAGCCCCAACGGGCCTTGCAAATTCTGTTAGCCGAGGACAATGCTGTCAACCAGAAACTAGCCGTACGCCTATTACAGAAGTGGGGCCACCAGGTGCAGGTAGCTGGCAACGGTAAAGAAGCTCTCTCCCAAATCGAACTACAGTCCTTCGACTTGGTGCTGATGGACGTGCAGATGCCGGAGATGGATGGCCTTGAGGCCACTGCCGTCATACGTACGCACGAGCGCACTGCTACAACGCATCTGCCGATTATCGCTATGACGGCCCATGTGATGAAAGGCGATAAGGAACGCTGTCTGGCGGCGGGCATGGACGACTATATCTCCAAGCCGCTCAAACCCAGCGAACTCCAAGCTGCCTTGGCGCGCGTCGCCTTCCTTCTCACTAAAGAACAGAAACTCTGTCCCGCGTTCCCACGAATTCAAGAAGAAGAAATCATGGAGCTGTAGGCTGGTGGGAGGCCGCCGCTATCAGTTTTCTCTTCTACGGCCCTTGTCTTTCGATTGGTGATAGGCCAAGTATGGTTCATGCCTCCTATT
>CAZUFQ010000227.1:0-2735 GCA_964618735.1 uncultured Enterobacteriaceae bacterium | reverse complement strand
GTTGAAAGGCACGTTTAGGTTCAGTCCTACGATCTCAAACGATACTCCACTCTCACGGGTCGCTCTTAGCGGCTTTCTACTCGCATTACTCTCCAGTCTCGCCTTACCGCTCGCGGGTTTTGGTTATCGCTTGCGGTGGTGGGAATTCCGGCCTGCGTTCTCGCTCTTCGGCTGGGCTGCGTACGGTGGTCTCGCCGCCGCTGCATTGTCACTCATTGGGATAATCCTCACGCGGCCAGGCGGTGCGCGTCGTGGTTTCTTACTTGCTTTCTTGGGACTGCTTGGCGGTCTCGTGGCGGCAAGTATTCCTTGGCAGTGGCAGCGGGCGGCCCAACGTGTTCCTGTGATCCACGATATTACGACCGATACAGAGACGCCTCCCGTCTTTGTCGCTATTTTGCCGTTGCGGGCTGGGGCCCCTAATCCCGCCGAGTATGGCGGCCCAGAAGTTGCCGCGCAGCAACGCGCGGGCTATCCCGACCTGGGTCCGTTGATCCTCCAGGAGCCGCCGTCACAAGCGTTTTCCCGCGCGTTGACCACTGCACAGGCAATGGGATGGAACATTATCGCAAGCGAGCCGACTGAGGGGCGCATTGAAGCCACGGCGACTACTTTTTGGTTTGGGTTCGTGGACGACGTGGTGGTGCGTGTCTCCTCAACTGGCGGCGGGAGTCGCATTGACGTTCGCTCGGTGTCGCGAGTAGGGCGAAGCGACGTAGGCGCCAATGCTAAGCGAATCTCGACTTACCTCGATCGGGTCGCGCATAGTGGAGCCTCTTAAGGAGGCTGAGGGGCGTCTTTGGCGTCGACCCCCTCATTTTTAGATCTTTACAATAATGAAATTTGTTCTTCTCAGCTTGACGGCTGCCCGTGTGACATGGTTGTACTGCTGAGCAAGCCAGCAGTGGCGCGCTTTCAATTTAGGAGCCTTCTGTTAGCGCCTTTAATACTTCGGCTGGATGTTCAGCGGCCTTGGCGACCCGCTTCCAATGCTTCTTTACTTTTCCGTCAGATCCCACCCAAACGGTTGAGCGAATCACTCCCATCGTTTTCTTGCCATACATAACCTTCTCGCCAAATGCCCCGTATTGTTGCATCACCGCTTTATCGGGGTCGCTGAGCAAGAGGAACGGGAGGTTATACTTATCTGTAAACTTTGTATGTGAGGCTCCGCTGTCGGGAGAGATGCCGATAACGACGGCGTTATGCCGCTGGATCTCGTCCCATCCATCGCGGAAACCGCAGGCTTCTTTCGTACATCCGGGTGTATCGTCCTTGGGATAGAAATACACGATGACGTGCTGACCGCGGAAATCTTTCAGTGACACCGCTTTCCCTGCTGCGTTCTTTAACGTGAAAGACGGCGCCGATTTACCCGCTTCGATTGCCATAAGATTGTCCTCCGCGCCCTATCTCGCCAGGGTGTTGGCCCTATGTCAAGGTGAGAAAGGTTATGACCGTTCGCTGAGCATTCCCAGACGAAGAATAGGGAAGGTGCGATTTTATTGTCGTCGCAGTGTTTCTAGATCTCGCCACAGTTGGATAAAGGAGTCCTGGTCTGCTCCTTGGTAATAGCCGCGGATTTGGAACGAGGGATCAATCAACACCAATCGATCGCTATGGATAAGCGATTCACGTGTGGGTGATTGTTCTTCAGGAGGAGCTTTGACAAGTCCTAAGTGGAACCCTTTGACGATGATCTGAGTCATTGTTTGCAGAGGTCCGGTGAGAAAAAGCCATTGCTCGGGCGACGCCTGATATTTCTGGGCGTACTCCTGGAGTCGCTCCGGCGTGTCCCATTCTGGATCGACGCTGAAAGAGACGAGCTTCACGGGGCGTCCTGGAGTCTCGTGGAGCTTTTGCTGGAGGGTCGCCATACGCGTCGATAAAAGGGGGCACACGCCAGGACAACGAGTGAAGACAAAGTCGGCGACCCACACCTCGCCAGCGAGGTCGGCTCTAGTGATCTGTTTGCCGCTGCGTTCCGTAAGTTGAAAATCGGGCGCTTCACCCAGGATGGGTAAGGGTGGAGCTTGTCTATTCAGTTGACTTCGAAGAAGAAGAATACTACCTACGCTCATGAGGGCAATAGCCGCAAGCCCCCAGCCGATGACGTGGCGCTTTTGCATAAACACCAGCTCTACCATGTGCCTTGCAGCCGTGGAAGTTTAGGCGCGTCAATTCCCTAGTAGGCTCTTGCTGTAACAGCAGACAACCCACCTTCTTTATGCTAACTGCGCATCACTCGTCATTGCTTTCCTGCTTCTTTCTCTTTCTTTTTTCTCCTGTCGCCGCCTTCATTGCCTGCTTAGCGTGCGCATCGCTCAGGAGCCACTGCGCCTGACCGAGGCCGCGCAGGCTGCGGTATTCTTCCGTTGAGAACAGCTCTGCTTTCCGGAGTGGAATCACGTCGAGTGCACGCGTGAGCGACGCCTCGCAAAATTCAAAGAGCGATAAGAGCTGAGCGCCAAGGTCATCGAGCGAAGCGTCTAGCAACGCCTCTCGTGCGGCAACTAACGTCTTCCCTAATCCGCTACGACGCAAGGTTCGGCTCGTTCTGCCAGCAGTCCTTTCTTCGGATTGCCACGCTGCGCCGTGCGACCTCTGTTCAGAGACGAAAGTAAAGTCGAGTTGGATTTCCTCATAGATTTTTTCTTTGCTCTCCACCACAGAACGATCCTCCTTAGTTGCGCCGTGCACACATATCCAACACGAGCGCATCAAACAAACCAGCC
>CAZUFQ010000226.1:0-9114 GCA_964618735.1 uncultured Enterobacteriaceae bacterium | reverse complement strand
TGCGCAAGGCGGGGCTGAAATAGGTCCTGAGTAACGAGTGTTGATACACGGTTGGTGAAATAGAAGATCTGGTTATAATGGCGTCTTGAGGTAAAATTCATGGGCCATCTTGAAGTGCTTGAAGGGACGTGGGAAGAACTGAGCGCTCGCGCCGAAGAGTTTAAAGGACGTAAGCTCAGACTGATTGTTCTTCCCTCGGAAATAGAGAGCAATAGGACAGTTCCCAGCAAGGTCGCACTGCACCAAGCTGCGGGTCGGCTGTTTGCTGAAGCAGATACGCTCGCGCGGGAGCCTGGTCAACTAAGTCAAGATTCGTACAAAAACGCGTTTGGCAAGGCTCTTACCGAAAAATATAGGAAGATAGGGCTAAAGGTGTGACTCTGACAGACGCCGGGGCGCTGGTTGCATTAATAGACAAAAACCAATCGCAAAACGGGCAGTGTCGCGCCATTTTTGCTACCCTCTCACTCCCTCTCATTACCACTTGGCCTGCTTTTACTGAGGCTATGTATCTTCTCTACCAGCTTGGGGGATGGCCACTCCAACGAAACCTGTGGCAACATATTGAGGATAGGGTGTTGCAAATTCACCTTTCTGAAGACGCCGAACAACAGCGAATGCGGGAACTCATGGCTCAATACTCTGATACGCCTATAGATCTCGCGGATGCCTCGTTAGTTGTCACAGCAGAGGTGCTTCACCTCAGCCGTATCTTTACCCTGGACAGCGACTTCTATGTGTATCGGATCAACAACACCGAAGCCTTTGTCGTAGTTCCCTAGATTTGCCTCACCCTACTCGACTCACAAGGGGCGGCTTTGCACATCAATCATAGACCTCACAGTGCAAGCGTAACGGAAACGTCTATCCACTACACGGCTTGACGAACAGGTAAAGACAGCAGAATAATCACTGCGGTCTGGAGGTGTATTATGCCGAATACATCGCGCCCCAGCGGCGCCGAAGCGATGCTTGATATTTTACGCAACTATAACATCGAATACATCTTTGCCTCCCCGGGCTCTGAATGGCCGCCACTGTGGGAGCAACTCGCTAAACAACAAGCTCAGCGACAGCCAGGCCCCCAATACATCAACACTCGTCATGAGACCTTGGCCATCGGCATGGCGATGGGCTACGCCAAAGCGACGGGCCGTCTGCCTGCCGTACTCCTCCACACGACAGTCGGCGTTCTGCATGGGGCTATGGCGCTGCGCGCCGCGTATCATGAACAAGTCCCGATGCTCGTGTGCGCCGGCGAATCAGTGGGTTTTGGCGAAGGCGGCGGCGATTACGTCGGTTTCCAATGGCAACGTTTCTTGTCGGATCGCGGCGGTCCGGCTCGTATGGCGGACCCCTACGTCAAATGGAGCTTTGGCGTCAACACCAACGTCGTGTTGCCTCACACCGTGCATCGCGCCTGTCAGTTGGCCATGGCTTCTCCCAAAGGACCAGTGTTCCTCTCGCTTCCATTTGAATACCTGGTGGAAGAGATGGTTACCCCGACACCGACATCTTCCACGCTGCCAACCGCGCCTCGCGCTGATCAGCAGAGCCTAGAAAAAGTCGCTCGGCTGCTGACGGAAAGTCGCAACCCGCTCATTATCTCCGAATATGCAGGACAACATCCTGAAGGAGTACAGAAACTGGTGGAATTGGCGGAACTCACAGGAGCCCCCATCGTAGAATCACAAGGGCCGGGTTTCGTCAACTTTCCTCGGGCGCACGCGCTCCATGGCGGGTTTGACGCCCTTCCCTATCTCAAAGAAGCGGATCTCATACTCATGCTTGCTGTGGCTGGCCCCTGGTATCCGCCTTCGGCAGGCCCAGGCCCCGGAGCTAAAGTTGTTGTCATCGATGAAAATCCCCTGCGCGCCGACGCGCCCTACTGGGGCTATCAGACCGACGAGTGCATCGTGAGCGAAGTCACGAGTGCAATCGGTGATCTCGTTGGTTTAGTCAAGCAAAGCACCGCACGGGATGAAGGGTTCATGCAACAACGTCAGCAACGCCTCACACGCTGGGCCGCGCAGAATCAAGCGCGCCGCCAGTCGTGGCGAGAAGCAGCGCTTGCAGCGCAGAAGCAAAAGCCTATCGACACGCGCTGGCTCTGCTACGAGATCAACCAAGTCTTGCCGCCAGAGACTATCGTCGTGGAAGAAACTATCACTTCGCGTTCCGCTATCTTTCAACAATTGCAATCTCTGCAGCCGGGAGGGTACGTGAGCGGACTTAGTGGAGGACTGGGGCTAGGCATGGGCGTTGCCTTGGGCGTGAAGTGCGCCGCGCCGGACAAATTGGTGGTTTCACTTATAGGCGATGGCTCGTTCAACTATAATCCCGTTGTTCCTGCTTTTGGCTGCGCCCAGGAACACAATCTACCGACGCTTACGATTCTCTTTAATAACCAAAGTTATCTGGCCATGAAATTGGGCACGCAGCAACTCTACCCGCAAGGCTGGGCGGCGCAGACTAGCACGTTCTATGGCGCACCCATAACTCCACATCCCGACTATGCGGCGCTTGCTCGCGCCTTCAATGGCTATGGCGAACTGGTGGAAGATCCGGTACAAATCCGCCCGGCCTTGCAACGCGCAATCGAAGCAGTGCGAGGGGGACAATCCGCTCTGGTTGATGTCGTGTTAGCCGAGTGAAAGGTAAACTATGTGGAAGGAACACCCAGATATGGATTCGGAGAGGACACTCCCTGTTTGTGTGCCACTGTCGGCTTGTCCGACAGTGCAAATGACTCACACGGTTAGCAAGCTAACCGTGGCACACCAAAATCTAAATCTTAGTGTGTCTTCGTAGAAAGAGATATCGCATGCCTGAACGTTTCCTCACGCTTCCAGAAATCCAACGCGCCGCGAAACGACTGCTGCCACCCGGGCCTTACGGATATGGCGCGGGCGGAGCTGAAACTGAAACAACTTTACGTCGTAATCGTCAGGCGTTGCAGAAGCTTGCGATTCGTCAGCGCGTGCTGGTTGATGTACGTAATGTTGATATCTCCACCACGTTTCTTGGGATGGAGCTGCCGACGCCGATTGCGATCGCACCGATGGGCGGTCTCGTCGTTTTCCATCCCCAAGGCGATGTAGAAATGGCGCGCGGCGCGGCGCAAAGCGGGAATTTGGCGGTCGTCAGCGGCGTCACCGGCTGGCCCGTAGAAGAAGTTGCGCAGGCGGCCAAAGGTCCGTTGATCTTTCAACTGTACTTTGGCGGTCCACGCTCATGGGTGCAGGAACTGCTGGGACGCGTCGAAGCTTCAGGCTATAAGGCCGTATGTCTTACTGTTGATTTACAGAAGTATGGACGGCGCGAACGTGACTTGCATACACGGTATGACCCGCGAGTAGCCCGCATTGGCACACCAAATCCGCCGCCGCCGGATATGGACTATCAAGCACGGCTGACCTGGGACGATGTCGCCTGGCTGCAAAGCATTCTTTCTATCCCGTTCGGCATCAAAGGCATTTTGACCGCGGAAGACGCCAAGCTCGCGGTCGAAGCGGGAGTGAAAATTATCTGGGTCTCTAATCATGGCGGACGCCAACTCGATTCGACGCAAGCGACAATCGACGTGCTGCCGGAAATTGTTGAAACGGTCAATGGTCGCGCCGAAATCATGATCGACGGCGGCTTTCGTCGCGGGACCGATATTATCAAGGCGCTGGCGTTCGGCGCCAAAGTGGTGGCGATGGGCAGGACGATGCTCTGGGGTCTTACTGTTGGCGGCGCGGTCGGGGTCAACCGCACGCTGCAAATTCTGCGAGAAGAGCTGGTCACTAGCTTGGGGCTATGCGGACAGACCAGCGTGCGGGGGTTGCAACCGTCGTTGATTCGCCGGGCGGACTTCCCTAGCGCTCTCCATTAATTCTCGTGCAGCGGCTTCGTCCCTGTGGCTCCCCCGAATCGCGGCAAGTCATCTTCAATCGAAACCCAGTCCACCCGATCCGAGAAATAGAAGTGTGACTGAGGCTCGCGGTCAATCTTGCCGTTGAGATTGGCCAAAACAATGTCGATGACATCGGGATGATGGGTCGATTCACAAAACAGCGAGCTGCTACAGGCATCACAAAATGAGCGACGCCCGTGGTCGGATGAGCGAAAGACTTTCAAATGCTCTTCGCCTGACGTCAAGCGGAATTGTGAGTACGGCACGGCGATCCAGGTGACATAACCAGCGCCGTGCACGCGACGGCACATGGAGCAATGACAGTGACCGCAAAAAGCGGTCGGCAGATCTATTTCAAATTGTATAGCTCCGCAGAAGCAGGAGCCCGGGACCGTTTTGTGTTCCTGTTCGGTGCTCATAACGTTTGCCTCCAATCATGCAATCATCGGTGCGCAAGCGCACCCCACCGGGTCTTCCGTTTTCCCTATAGCCTTCAGCCTATAGCCTGTAGCCTGTTCACAGCTTCTCCATGACTTTGCGGGTAAAATCCTCAATCACCCGGTACTGCGTTGCAAAGGATGGCAAGATCATCACTTGATGCAACCCCGCTTCTTCGAGACGATGAATCTGCTCGATAATATCGTCAGGAGTTCCAACTAAACAAGTTGATTTGATCAATTCTGGCGTCACGAACTTGGCTTCTTCCGGCAAGAGATAGGTGCAATGGCCGGCGTGAATGCGCATATGACGCTGACGTTCTGGTACGGCTTCGATCATCGCCGTGTACTCGTCCCAGCAATTACGCAGATGCGCTGGAGGATCACCGCCCATTTGGCGAATCTTGTCGTAGGAATAGTGCAGCGAGGCGATCACAAACGCTCCGCACTCTTTCAGGACGCGCTCAGATTTGAGAGACTCGCCCGGCTCAAGAATCACGGCTGTGGTCAATGACGTTGTATAGAAGTTTTTCAACTCGCGTCCGGCGCGCGCTGCGCCCGCGCCCGCGTTGCGTAATGCGCGATGCATAAAACCAGGATCGGGCGGAATAGAAAGCACTAACCCGTCGCCATATTCCCCCGCCAACGCCTGGGCTTTCGGTGCAAACCCAGAGACATACATGGGCACAGGCTGTTCAAGCTCAATAAACTTATAGTCCTGCATGAGGAACTGGATCGGGAACGTTTGCCCCTGCCAGTTGAATTCCACTTCCTCGCCGCGCAGCAAACCGCGCAGCACCCGCAAATAATCGCCAAACTCACGCAGCTTATGCGGTTTGTGTCCCATGAGTCGCATGGCGGTGTTGCCGGTGCCAATGCCGAGAAAGGTTCGTCCCGGCGCGAGGCGGTTGATCGTCGCAATACTATTTGCTGTCACCGGGGCAATGCGGGTTCCAGAGACAGACACGCCCGTGCCCAGCTTGATCTTGCGCGTCTGTTGCGCAGCCAGCGCGAGCACGGCGTAGCAATCAGACCAGATCATCTGACTGTCCGCAACCCACGCGTGAGAATAGCCGAGATTCTCGGCGTGAGTGATATAGCCAATCTCGTCAATCTTTGAAGCCACGCAAATGCCAAAATCCATCGTTTCTCCCTCTTGCAACGAAGATGTTGCCGCCGCAGATGTGGGAGTATTCTGAAAGCCTAGGGCCAGATTGTCAAGGAAACGATCATCGCTGGCGATCCCTTCGGGATTACGCTAAGGTTTTCTCATTATGGTGAATTATCCTCCAACAGTTATCGAACAAACAGGCCGAGGCGAGCGGGCGTACGATTTGTACTCCCGTCTCCTCAGAGATCGCATCATGATTCTTGGCACTCCGGTCACGGATGAAATCGCCGCGCTCATTTGCGCCCAGCTTCTGTTCCTTGAATCAGAAGATCCGGAGAAAGATATCCATTTTTACATCAATTCTCCGGGCGGTTCGGTGACAGCGGGGTTGGCGATCTATGACACCATGCAATACGTGAAGCCGGCTGTGTCTACCCTCTGTTTCGGTCAAGCTGCAAGCATGGGCGCCTTACTGCTCACCGCCGGCGCCAAAGGCAAACGCTACGCTCTCCCTCACGCTCGTATTCTGATTCACCAACCGTGGGGCGGCGTCGAAGGCCAAGCCAGCGACATTAGCATCCATGCGCGCGAGATCCTGCGCATCCGAGAAGACCTCAATGACATTCTCAGCAAACATACCGGCCAGCCACCATCGCGGATCGAGCAGGACACCGACCGTGATCGCTTCATGAGCAGCTACGAGGCGAAAGAGTACGGACTGATTGATGAAGTCATCACCAGTCGAGCGCCATTGCCAACGGAAGACAATAAGGGGTGAGGCGGGAAACGTAAGGGGTAAGGCGTGAGGGATAAGGGGTGAGGCGGCGAATGTAGTCGCCCTACGCAACACGTTGCTTTGTCCTTTGCTCGATCGCTCATCCACGCACGTAAGAAAGAACCTACCTCTAGCAGAATCTATTAGAAGAAGTCCTACGTATGAAAATCGTTCGCTGACAGCGATTGGTGATTGACCTAAAGGAGGAAACCCAGTGGAAATCCACGGTTCATGCGACCCGAAGTTTCAGCAAGTACGACAAGAGTTTGAACAGAATTTTCGCGAACGCGGCGAAGTGGGCGCCTCTGTCTGCGTTACAGTGAACGGAGAGACCGTTGTCGATCTATGGAGCGGGATTGCACGCAGAGACACCCAGGAGCCGTGGACGTCTGAGACGATCAGTGTGGTCTTCTCATCCACCAAGGGAGCAACGGCTCTCTGCGCCCATATCCTTGCCTCACGTGGGCAACTGGACCTCGATGCTCCGGTCGCAACTTACTGGCCAGAATTTGCCCAAGCCGGTAAGGCGCAGATCCCGGTCAAAATGCTCTTGAACCACCAAGCCGGTTTGCCCGGCATCCAGGCTCCGCTTCCGCACGGGGCCTATGCCGACTGGGACTTCATGGTCGACGCCCTAGCTAAGGAAGAGCCGCTTTGGGAACCCGGTACTCGCAACGGCTATCATGCACTCACCATTGGTTGGCTCGTGGGAGAAGTGGTGCGGCGGGTTTCAGGCAAATCACTTGGCGCGTTCTTCCAGGACGAGGTCGCCAAGCCGCTCGGTTTAGACTTCTGGATTGGGCTGCCGGAAGAGAAAGAACCGCGAGTGGCGCCGATGATCGGGACAAAGCCAGATCTAGATAGCCCCTTTTTCCGAGAAATGATAACGCGGGGCACTATTACCTCGTTTGCGATGATGAACACAGGCGGCTATATGGGCTCGAAGCCGGAGTTTGATACTCGGGCGGCTCACGCGGCGGAGATCGGCGGCGGCGGCGGCATTACCAACGCACGCGGCCTCGCAGGCCTCTACGCCCCACTCGCCTGTGGAGGAAAGCTCAAAGGAGTAGAGTTAGTGAGTTCAGATGCACTCGCTCGGATGGGACAGGTTTCCTCCGCGACTGGGAAAGATGCCGTGCTTTTGATGCCGACCAGGTTCGCCCTGGGCTTCATGAAATCCATGGACAATCGTCGGGCCCCGATTGGGATACTCGATAGCGCCATCACTTCTGAAGACGCCTTTGGCCACGTCGGGGCAGGAGGTTCGTTTGGTTTTGCCGATCCTGTTGCAAAGATGTCGTTTGGCTACACCATGAACAAGATGGGAGCCGGCATTTTGCTCACGGATCGAGGGCAAAGTTTGGTGGACGCCACCTACCGCTCGTTAGGGTATCAATCGAATGCCTCGGGTGTGTGGCGGTAGGGACAGAGCCCCACGCGGTATTCACAAAGAACAACGGTCTGCCCTCATTACACTGGGGCAAAAGCAGATCGTTTCCTATGAGACGAAAGGGGGATAGAGATGAAAATTACGCGCTTTTACGCCACTGATAATGGCGAGTCTCGTTTCGTAGACCTCGATATTCCTACCGAGCATAGCCGGAAGGATGCAGAGGGGAACATCCTGCGCCTGTCCAACGCCTACACATCGCCGAATGTGTGTTTTGTAGAATTGCCGGACGGGCTGGTGCAAAGCTGGCACAATGCGCCGGCGCGCCAGATCGTTGTGATCTTATCCGGTGAGCTTGAAGTGGGGACAACCGATGGACAGACACGCCGGGGGCAAGCCGGAGACGTCTTCCTCGCCAGCGATGTCACCGGCAAAGGACACACTACGCGCACGATTGGCGGCCCAGCGCGCGTCATGTTTGCTCCCTTGCCGGACAATTTCAATATCGAACGTTGGTCGGCGGCTTAAGCGCCGCGTCGCAACAATTTGAGTGCAGTCCGTAGGGTGTAGAAGCGCGCCGGTTTCATGGCGCGTGTTAGACGCCTTATGGACTCTCGCCCTTTTCTTCCGCTCACTTCCTCAGCCAACGTGAATTTCTTCGCGCTCGCCATGTCGCTCCCACTGTCGGCGCGCATCGCCAGCTATCGACTCCAGCCGCGCTCGTTCCAGCCTGTCTTCTGCTTCAATTCAAAATAGCCGCCTTCCTATTCATCTTCTCTTCTAACGATATTCGATATTCGTTGTCGAAAAATCGACAGTGTTCAAAACCCTGACAGAAGAAAAGAAAATTTCCCTCGGGGAAATCTGTGCAGAAGTACAGCGGTTTTTCCACGAAGAAGAATCTAGTCTGTCAAATAGAATAATCTGACGTCAGAACTTTGGCGTATACCTGCATAAACTTCATATTTTATCTTCGTTTTTCTTCGGCATAAAAATTGCTCCCAGGTAAATAACAAACAGTCCTTTCTGACAACCACTCTACATCAAGACTCGCCACTTCAGCGCAGGTCTCATAAGGAACCTTTCTATGCTGTTTAAGAAAGTATTTCTTCTTCATCTAGTATTTTTCTTCTCCTCTTTTATGTTTGCCTTTCCGGCTCGGGCCGCCACGCTTCCGTCTGGGTTTACTGAGTCGGTCTACGTTAGCGGATTCAAGCAACCCTCGGCAATGGAATTCGCTCCCGACGGACGGCTGTTTATCTGCGAACAAAGCGGCGCGCTGCGCGTCGTGAAGGCCAACGGCGCGCTTCTCACCACGCCTTTCGTCAACCTGACCTCGCAAATCAGCGCCGGTA
Source organism: uncultured Enterobacteriaceae bacterium (assembly GCA_964618735.1). GTDB lineage: Bacteria > Desulfobacterota > Binatia > Bin18 > Bin18 > SYOC01. Next base: position 148 of record CAZUFQ010000226.1, on the reverse strand, counting down.
ATGAACGTGGCCTGTTGGGGGTCGCATTCGATCCTAATTTCCTCACCAATCATTACGTCTATGTCTTCTATACCGCGGCCTCTCCGGCCCCGCATAACCGCGTGAGTCGTTTTACCGCGAACGGCGACGTCGCCCTCACGGGCAGCGA
>CAZUFQ010000225.1:0-9116 GCA_964618735.1 uncultured Enterobacteriaceae bacterium | reverse complement strand
CAGGGTTATGGCTTGGTCACACTGGTTTGCGTTCTGATAAAAGCCAATTAATAAGTTGTCTATAGACTGCTGGTCCTGGATTTTCTTGCGATTCTTCTCTAACGTTTCAATAGCCTCTTCGGGTTTACCTTTCTGAACCAACAGCATTGCTAAGTCTTTAATCGCACTTTCAACATTATCTCCCTGATTAATAGCGACACGCAGCAATTGTGCGGCCTTGTCCAGGTCTTTTTCTACTAACTGTACTCGCTTGGCGTGGGCGTAGGGATTTGAGCCTTTGGGAACAACCGCCATTCGGGCATACTCGCGCCATTTTTCGTGGGATTCTTGCGCATTCGGGTATTTGGGGTCGAGGTCTAGAACCTTTTTGACCTGGGCAATGGCCTTAGAATACTCACCATCATTAGCGTATTCGGTGGCGCGTGCGAACATCTCTCCAGCGGTGCGATACAGCGTCACTCCAATAGCTACTGGTCCTTTCGGTCCTTCCGCAGCTTCAAAGATCACCGGTATTTGCTCGCCCGGGACCAGGTCTCGAATCCTGTCGAACAGTTCATCGTCCGAGATTGCGCTGCGATGAAAGAAGTAGTCTTCTCCGTCCACGCCTCGCAAGAAGCCAAAATTGCGATCTGTTTTGTAAGTATAAAGATAACCCTGAGGTTGGTGTTGGATATCTTGCCGCAAGGGTTGCTTCTCTGCCTTTGTAGTTAATCCTGAAGCTAACTTTTGATAAGTTTCGCTTACCTGACCATCGAGATGACTAAATGCCTCAAAAGCTAGTGAAGCTGGAGAGTGTCCTTCTACCCATTTCTGCACAAGTTGTGTTGCCAACTGTTCTTTGCCGAGAATCTTCAGCAAGTAAATGCCTGTTTCGAGAAGGATTCTGCTTTCTTCTGCAGAGAAGTTTCGTCCCTTGATTCGGGTTAGGTTATGCAAAAGAGGATAATTGGAGCACTTCTTTATTAATCCAACATAGAAATACCACACCCTCAATGCTTCAGTGATGGGAACTTGATTGAAGAACTGCCCTAATCCATAACATGCCAAGCTCTCTTGACTCTCTGACAGCGCCAAGATCGCCACATTGTACCAATCCCATGTATCTTTCGAAGATAAAGCCGTTTCTTTATAGAAGCTGAGAGCTTCCTTCTGATCCTTCAGGAGCCAATAAAGATAAGCGAGATGCTTTTTCGTGCTGCTGGAATGAGGAAACCTTTCAGCAAGGTCCTTTAATTCGCCTCTGATCGTCTGAATTCTGCCGAATTTCTCACTTAACTCGTTGTTCTTTGCTGCATAGTTATATTTGTCCCTAATGCGGTTCCACACGGTTTGCGCTTTTGCATCCTGATCACCTTTAAGTTCATTGGCAGGAAAAGCAAAATCTGGAGCTTTTACTTCCCCGATCGTCGCCGCATCTAATTGAGCTTGGAGACGAGCCTCAATCTCAAGGAGTTTTTTTGTGACTTCCAGTTCAAGGGAATCTAAGGAAGGAGCAGCAGAAGGCGGGGGGTAGGTAGAAGAACCGTTCGAGGGAGAATCCGAATGGTTTTCACTTGCAAGTACCTGGGCAGGTTCTTCTTCTGGTGCAGATTGTTTTTCAATTTCCCAAAATTCTATTTTTTCAATTGGGACGACGATGGTCCCACCGTCATGCTCTAAGGTGACATGATCACGTCCAAGTTCTATGAGGAAGCCGGATACCTTGTGTCCGCTTCCTAGTGAGAAAGCAACTTTGCTACCTATTGGAATTTGGCGTTGGATCAGTTGGGAAAGCATAAAGACCTTATCCCATTTTTTGCGTCAATCCTCGTGAATAATTGGTTTTTTTGAGAGCTATTTTCACGAAGCCCAGTTTTGGCGCGTTCAAGTCATTATTCTCGCCGCATTCTATCCATCTACGCTGAAGGTTGTAAAGTTGCTATTTCGTCAAGGCCACCGCAATAACAGGTTTTGCAAAGCCGCTAAACGCCAAGATACGGAAACGATTGTACACGCCTTGTGGAGGGTGCTTCCATACTCCTTTATTTTTTCTTTACGTATTACGCCACACGCATCAGATGCTAATGCCTGAAATGTCGCATCCCGGTAAAGATCATCGCCATACCATGTTCGTCCGCGGCGGCGATGGATTCTTTGTCTCGTAAACTTCCGCCCGGTTGAATCACAGCAGTTGCCCCGGCGTGGGCCGCGACGTCGAGCCCGTCACGGAACGGAAAGTACGCGTCTGAGGCGACGACCGTTCCGTGTGTTTCAAGCCCCAGGTCACAGGCGCGCAACACCGCCACTTTGGCCGAGTCCACCCGGCTCATCTGTCCTGCACCTACGCCGATCACTTGATCACTCTTCGCCAAGACGATGGCGTTCGACTTCACATGCTTGCACACGCGCCAGGCGAAATCTAACGCGCGGTACTCATCTCCTGTGGGCTTGCGCTGTGTCACAACTTGACATTCTTCTATACGAATTTTTCCTAAATCGCGATCCTGCAATAACATGCCGCCGACGACGTATTTGGTTTCGTACCGCGCGGGGGCAGACTGAGCGATCGTGGGAATTTCCATCAAGCGGATATTGAGCAGACGCTTTGAAGAAGCAAGCATGTCCAAGGCCGCCGATGAAAAACCTGGCGCCAGCAAAATTTCAATGAACCCTTCTTTGTAAAGATCGAGAACTTCTTGCGCTGTTTCGGCGTCGACTTCACGATTCAGACCGACAATCCCGCCAAAAATTGACACGGGGTCACAGGCGCGCGCTTTACGAAACGCCTCAGCCAAGGAATGGGTGGAGGTGGCTACGCCGCAAGGGTTGGTATGTTTAACGGCGACCGCTGTGATTTCGTCGAACTCCTTGAGCAGTTCCAAGGCTGCATTGGCGTCTACAATATTGTTAAAAGATAATTCTTTCCCTTGCAATTGTCGGGCGTTCGCGATGCACGGTTCGTTGATGATTCGCTGCCGGTAGAAGGCGCCGCTCTGGTGCGGGTTCTCACCGTAGCGCAGGTCCTGCGCTTTTACGTAATTGAGATGGAGCGTTTCGCCAAACGGTTGCTGCCGTTGGTCGGCGTCAAGGCTGCCTAGATAATCTGCAATAGCTGCGTCATAGCGAGCGGTGAGTTGAAAGGCTTTCTTGGCAAGGCCAAACTTTTGTTCAGCCGACAACGCGCCATTGGCCCGAAGGGCTTCTAATACGGCTGGATAATCATCGGGATCGACTACCATTCCAACATCAGCGTGATTTTTCGCCGCCGCGCGCAACAATGAAGGGCCGCCAATATCGATATTTTCGATAGCGTCGGCAAAGGTACAGTCCGGCTTCGCCACGACCTGCTCAAAGGGATAAAGATTCACCACCACCAGATCAATAGGCTTGAGTCCATGCACAGTCATCGTTTGTTGGTGAATGGGATCGTTACGCCGATGCAAAATGCCCGCGTGAATCTTGGGGTGAAGCGTTTTCACGCGTCCATCAAGCATTTCAGGGAAACCAGTAAAATCTTCGACTGGAACGACGGCAATGCCTCCATCAAGCAGAGACTTTGCGGTTCCGCCGGTAGATAAAATTTCGATCCCGAGCGCCGTGAGGCCACGGGCAAATTCCACGATTCCGCGTTTATCGCTCACACTGATGAGCGCGCGACTGACTTGCGACATGTTGGGCTCCTTGGGAATCGTTTGTGGCAGTAATATTCATGCACATTGCAGTGTAGTGGAGAGGAGGACATACCAAAAGGCTCCTGGGTTGTAAAGGTAAATGCGTCGGACTATGGTAAAGCCCGATGACGGTGAGACTCAATGGAGAAAAGCGAGAGTGCCGAGAAGGGATGACCTTGGCGGATTTGGTGGCCGAGCTTGGTCTCGGGGCAAAGCGCATTGCTGTTGAGGTGAACCGAGACATTGTTCCCCGCGAAGAATACGAACAGTGTCGCTTGCATGCAGGCGACGAAATCGAGATCGTTCATTTTGTTGGCGGGGGATGAGACAAGACGAGGATATTATGAAAGATCCCTTTGTACTCGCAGGCAAAGAGTACCAATCCCGACTGATTGTCGGCACCGGTAAATATAAAGACTTCGTGGAAAATAAACGGGCAGTCGAAGCCTCAGGGGCGGAGATTGTGACGGTTGCTGTGCGTCGCGTGAACATTACTGATCCCAACAAAGAGAATTTGTTGGACTATATCGATCCGAAAAAATATACCATCCTGCCTAATACCGCAGGTTGTTACACGGCTGAAGACGCGGTACGCACCTGCCGTTTGGCGCGCGCTGCGGGAGTCGGAAATCTGGTGAAGCTCGAAGTGATCGGCGATGAGAAAACGCTTTTCCCAGATATTCCAGCCACACTAGAAGCGGCCAAGATCCTTGTGAAAGAAGGATTCATTGTTTTGCCGTATGTGCTCGATGATCCCATCTCTTGTAAAAAGCTCGAAGATATTGGTTGCGCCGCGGTGATGCCTTTAGCAGCGCCGATTGGCTCCGGTCTAGGCATTCGCAATCCTTACAACTTGCGGATCATTCTGGAGCAGAGCCGCGTGCCGGTAATTGTTGACGCCGGCGTGGGGACGGCGTCTGATGCTGCAGTTGCGTTAGAAATGGGCTGTGACGCTGTACTCATGAACACGGCGATTGCAGGCGCCAAAGACCCGGTTCTGATGGCGGAAGCTATGAAGCTCGGCGTCGAAGCTGGACGGAAAGCCTTCTTGGCCGGACGCATGCCGAAGAAGTTGTACGCTACGGCTTCCAGCCCGATGGACGGAAGGATTGAGTAGTCCGGGCAAAGCCTTGATTGACTTCCGCCTCTACTTTGTTACCGACCGCAACCAAACTGCTGGTCGTTCCCTTGTTGATGTCGTGCATGCCGCACTCGACGGCGGCGTGCACGCAGTGCAATTGCGAGAAAAAGATCTTGAAGGCGGGGAACTCTACCGGCTCGCGTCAGCATTACGCGCGCTGACCGCGCGTTATCACGCCTGTCTATTGATTAATGATCGTATCGATGTGGCGCTCGCAGTCGAGGCTGATGGGGTGCATTTAGGACAGACCTCGTTTTCTGTGGCGGTTGCGCGTCAACTCTTGGGACCAGACAAACTCATTGGCGTCTCGACGCATTCTGTTGCAGAGATGCAAGCAGCGGCGGGAGCCGATTTTCTGCTTTTTGGTCCCGTGTACTTTACGCCTTCAAAAGCTGTCTATGGGGAACCCCAAGGAGTGGAACGGCTGCGCCAAGCCGTGGAGCAGAGCTCCGTCCCTGTCATTGCTATCGGCGGCGTTAAGGCTGCACAGATTCCGGAAGTGTTGCGTGCTGGAGCCTATGGTGTTGGCGTGATTACCGCTATTAGCGCTGCTTCTGATCCAACCCAGGCCGCACGTGAACTGCTGGTGCGGCTGGGCTAGCATACATACGCGTCAGACTGCTCCCGGCGTATAGGCGGCGCTCCGGAGCAACGCCCCAGGACGCGCACCCGTACAGGACTGTCCTGCAAAGGTCACTTGGCCATTCACAATTGTATAGTCGATTCCCACCGCACGTTGCACGAGGCGCCCCTCGCCGCCAGGCAGGTCATGCACCATTTCTGGCTCGGTGGGAGCAATGCGCAGTTGCTCAAAATCATACACGATCACGTCAGCAGCCATGCCTTCGCGTAGCACGCCGCGATCATGGAGCCCGATAATCCAGGCTGGAACAAACGATAAGCGCCAATGCGCTTCTTCTAAGGACATGAGTTCCCGATCCCGAACCCACTGGGCAAGAAATTCAACCGGATACTTTCCGAGTGAGAACAGCTTGGTGTGCGCTCCCCCATCGGAGAGGCCGATCACCGCGTTGGGGTGTTTTAACATTGTTGCCAAAGCGTCTTGGTCGCGATTCGCGAAATCATGGATCTTAAATCCAGTCTTAAGATTTTCGGACAGCGACAAGTCCAAGAACTCATCGATCGGGGTGCGGCCTGACGCACGGGCGAGGTCTGCGATCGTCTTGCCGACCGCGGCGCGATGTTCCGGTTGCGCGTGAGTTACACTAATATCCTGCCAGTTGCCGCCAAATACTTTCGTGCGTACAGTGCGGAAGTCCTCGTTCAGGGCTGCACGCACCGCCGGGTCCTGGAGCATTGGAATACGTTCGGGAATTGGTCGAGCGAGCACGTTTCGCCAGTGGGGCATGTCATCAAACTGGTTCATTTCTTCTAACGTAAAGTACAAGTGGGTTGGAAAGCAGATCGTCATTCCATACAGCTGAGCGTCACGATTCAGTTCTTCCATCCAATCGAGCACCTTGCGCCAGTGGTTCGGTTGGGTTTGAAATTGCGCCAAAGCGTTCCACACGATCGGACGTCCTGCTGCACGCGACAATGCTGCAGTAAACTCGAAGTCGGGTCGGCGCTGCGCCTGCAGAGTGTACTCAATCGAGCCGATGCCGAACTCACGAAGAACTCGACATAACGAAAGCAGCTCTGCATCGTCTGCTTGATGGCTCGGGAGTGGACTGCCATCATAATCAGTGTCGGCGATGTTTCGGTCAGTGGAGAAACCGAACCCGCCAGCGCGCATACCTATACGAAGCAACTCCTCCATGCGCCTGAGTTCATCTGCAGTGGCCGTCCGCTCTTTGGCTGCCTCTAGTCCCATCACCCACGTACGCAGCGGCGAATGTGGGATTAACGAGCCTACATTGATTCCCAGGCCTGCACGCTCCAGACTCGTCAAATACTCGCCAAAACTCACCCAGTCCCAACGCATACCAAGCTGCATTGACGTCAAAGGGATCGCTTCAACACGCGACATCAAAAGCATGGCGCGTTCGCGATCTTCCGGTCGATAGGGAGCGAATCCAAAACCGCACATGCCAATCATTACCGTGGTCACCCCGTTCCACGCTGAGTTGGTGGCGTAGGGGTCCCAATTGAGTTGTGCATCGTAATGGGTGTGTAGGTCTACGACGCCTGGGGCCACGATGCGGCCCGTAGCGTCGATTACTTGTCGTGCATCGCCTTCTACCCGACCGAGCGCAACGATGCGACCATTACGAATCCCTACGTCGCCCCGATAGCGCGGCATGCGAGTGCCATCGATAATTGTGCCGCCGCGAATCACGAGATCATATTCCGGCATGTTTGTATCCTTCCTCTCTCTATGTTTCTGCGTCACTGACCATCTACGCGGTTTCCATTGCTTCGACCATGTTCGTAGTATAGAGAGATGATGCTGTCAAGGAAATAAAAATAGAGAGGCGTCTCCTGCAGGAGAGAAGCTCCGGCTCAGTGATCATGGAGTCTCAGTCCAGGTCGTTCCCAGGGAACGGTAACGACTCGCCCGCGTCCGGACTCAGTGATGTAGAGCGTTTTGAAATCTGCCCCGCCAAAACAACAGTTCGTCAAGCGTCGGTCTTCTACCGTAATTTGTGATAGAGGAGTTCCATTGGGGGCATGGACGGAAACCGTACCGCTGTTGTGAGCACAAATTAAGAGGTTTCCTGCCTCGTCGAGGCACATGCCGTCCGGCGCAGCCGGCTGAGGTACGGTGGCCAACAAAGCCGACACCGGCCAAGAACGAGGAGCTCCTGCACGCGCCCCCGCGTCCACCTGGGCCAGGACTCCAGGGCTCTCGATAGGAATCGCCCACACACGACTGGTCAGTGACTCCAAGACGATCAGTGTTGCGTCGTCCGGTGTGAGTGCAATCCCATTAGGCAAGAGGAAATAATACTGCATCCGTTTGACCAGGCTCCCGTCGCGGCGAGCGTAGTACAGATGACCAAACTTGCTGCCGTCGCGGGACAGTGGCCCAGGATCCGTAAAATAGAAGCCGCCATGACTATCCATGACTAAATCATTTGGCCATTGAAAGGGCTGTCCATCACAGTGCTCATAGAGTTTTTCTACTTTGCCTTTTGCATCAATTTTCTGTATGTAGCCGGGTCCTCTCCCGCCGTTGTTGGTGACATAGAGATACCCGTCGGAACCAAGCGCTGCGCCATTGGGTGCGCCGCCCGTCTCGGCGAACGTTCGCTTAGACCCATCCAGTGCGACCGCGGTAATCCGACCGCCTTCAATTTCGGTGACATAGAGTGTTCCATCCGGCGCCCACACTGGGCCTTCGGGAAACTGCAAACCATCAGTGAGAACTTGTGGCGACATAGCTTCTTTCCTTTTGTGGTTTTACTAAGGCGGCGCCAAACAGTGGAGCGATGGACTCCAGAGCAAGCGGGCAAGCTGCTTCCACCGCCGATATTTTAACAAGTCTTGCGCGAGTCTTTGCCTCGGTGACTACCGTACTTCTTCTGAGAAGACTATCCCCCTGGTTTTCACACTGAAGGCAATTATTCAGGAGCCGTGATAAAGCAGCGCGTTGGACTTGCCGAGAAGCCGGGCTAGCTGGGAGAATTTCTGACGCCTCTGGAAAGACTGTAGTTGAAAGTGTAAGAAAAGCGGGCGGTCCAGAATAGGAGCCTGAAATTCCTCTATGCGCCACCCTAGCTCAGTTAGCGGAGCAACTGATTCGTAATCCTTACACAGAGAGTGAAATTTTTCTTCGTCTTGATGCTGAAGCTTCGTTCTCTTATGTCAACTCTTCTGGGGAGATCTGCTCGGGAGCCAGACCCGAAATATTGAACCCCGACCGACCTCACTCTCTACTGTAATCGTCCCCCCTAACACATCGAGGAGCTGTCGCACGACGTGCAGTCCTAACCCTGCCCCCCCGTAGAGTCGTGTGCTTGAACTATCCCCTTGGCGGAAAAGTTCAAAAATGACCGGCATTATTTCCGACGCAATGCCCACGCCTGTGTCGGAGACCCGGAATTCTACTCCCGCCCCTTGTGGAGCGACTTCTACTGTTACAGTACCCTCAGGAGTAAACTTGACGGCGTTGCTCAATAGGCTTTTAAGAATAAGCAGCAGTTTGACCGGATCGGTATACAGGCGCGGCAACCTCGGAGGCACCCGCCATACAAAAGAAAGCGTAGGTCTATTCGAGAGATATTTTACCTCCCGTTGGAGTTCTGCAACGAACTCGGCGACATTGACCTCTGTGTATGCTATCGGTGGTTTCATGGTCTCTAGCTGGCTGGCCTCAAACAGAGCCACGATGAGCTCTAGCAGCCCGCGAGCGCTCCAATCCA
>CAZUFQ010000224.1:0-9125 GCA_964618735.1 uncultured Enterobacteriaceae bacterium | reverse complement strand
TTGCACACTGAGATTGCGTGATTGATACATAGTTGCCATGGAGATTTCTCCTGTCATGTGCCCAAAAGCAGCGGGAGTCGCTGCCATCCTCAGCCCCAGCGTTACTAGCAACATTTTTATAAACGCATATGGACTTATCTTCATTGCTTATTTAGTTGATCGAGCTCGCCAAGATTGCCGTTGTACCTACGATAGATCGCATTTAACTCCGCCAACGCAGTTTTTGACAGACGTGTCGAACGCAACTGAATGTGTAACTCAGTTCCAATGCCTCGTACCGAAATAACTCCGGGGATCGATTGCAGCCAACCGAAAAATGCAGCCTCGTCTTTATCTGAGTAGTACTGCATGGGTGCTCGCCAAATTAGAGTCGCCATATATATGCCTAACGCCAAAGCGCACTGCGAGCCACTCAAACATGACCTTGCGGCTTCATACGAACCCGCAAGCGGGCAGCGGTCCTGTGCACGGCGTGGTTATATCATATCTCGGTCACGCAACGCCGCAAGAATCGGGGCCGTATCTTCATAAATGCGAATCCGGGTGATTTTACCTTCATAGAATCCCTCTCTTAGAACGACCCCCCTTGTTCTTTCTCGTAAAGACTTGTCGCAATATTCATCCCAGTGAAACCATGACGAAAGATCCAGCCGACGATGGGCTGAAAGACCTCCTGGGCCGCTCGCGCGCCAAACAGAACGTCTAGATGTCCCCAATGGTGAAGAATCTGAGGCTCCACGTCTTGGGCAACTGTGGCCCGAGCTGAGTACTCTACTTGCTCTTCCCACTCCGGCCCAACGTTGCCGTTGGCAAAGGCCAGAATTGGCGCGTTCATCTCGCGTAGGGCCGTTTCGTAATCGAACGTAGCATTGGCCAGGTGACGATGAAATTCGAACCCTCCATGATTTTGCACCCGCGGCCAGTAGCGATCTTGGTGCAGCAAGACACGGGCCAGAATGGAGACGTCTGCGTAGCCCTCTTTGGCGTTAGACAACCCTCCTCGCCCGTCAAGCTCAGGACTAACAAAGAGAAAGTTGGCGCCGACATTGAGAAAGTGGGCCAGGGCCTCGGCCCGGTTGTTGAACATGGGCTCAGCCGGGAGAAATCCAGGGCCAGTCTTGTTCACAGGAGCAACTACCTCGGGGAAAAAATCGGGGCCAGAAGGGTCGTCAATGACGTCCTGGAGAATCTTCATCCAGCGCTTGTATGGCAACCTTGCTTCCAGGTCATCGGCAAACCAGTTTGGCGTGGGAGAGCGCTCAACGTAGAGGGGAAAAGCATCTGGAGGGCCTAGCGCATAACCGTCTAAGATGACCAGCCCCAAAAGATCCTCTCGCCAGTGGAGTGCCGCATAGAGGTAAGCGAAGGTGGCTCCGCGACCGAACCCGCCCACAAAGACCTTCTGAGCCCGGCTGGTCTCTCGCACGAAGCGAGCCGCGGCTGTTACATCCTCGACAAACGCCTCCGTGGTCCAGGGCTCCATAAAGGCTGAGTCATGGATCTGTTCACGGGGAATAAAATGTGTGCGATAGTCCAGGGTCCAGGTTTCGATTCCCCGGTTTGCCAGGTAAAGACGAAGATCATAGCGCTCATCCGGGATGATGATCTCCCCATGTAGATGCGGGCCAGGTAGGAAGAGGAACACCGGACGGGTCAGGGATCCGTTTCCCTCTGCCGCCTGTGTAATGCGATGGAGGGCGATGTGGTCGTACTGTCCATGTGGCGGACGGGCCACCATCCAGATCGTCTCACGAAGTGCGGCATAGCTTGGGATCGTCCGCTCTGAGGTCGAAAGTGTCCAGGAAGAAGAGGTCTCCTGGGAAACCTGGGCCGCAGGGGGAGGCTCGGCAAACCACTTCGGACTGGAGCAGCGGCGTGAGGTTGGAGTGAGCTTGATACAGTCTGTTTTGGGACTACAGGCCCAAAGGATCATCCCCCAAAGCCCTATCATCCAGAGACGCAGCAACTTGTTTCTCATAAGGTCTTCTTCAATCTGTAAGTAGGCTCTATAGCTACCCTAACGCACCCAGTCTCAGCCGCCGCGGCCCAACTGTATCTTTTCGCATCCGTTCAGACCCGCTCGCGGGCCGCGGCCGGCCTGGAGGCAGTTTATTAGGCAATTGCCTATCATATCACCCTCACAACCTTAGGAGAGTGTCTCCCCAAGTAACTTCCGAAACCCCTCTTGCTCGAAGTGACGATCCGTCGTGAGTGCTTCTGCGAGGTTCCGCTGCCGCATCAGAATGAAGCTCGCCGCATCACACAAGGAGTAGGTCTTATCTTGTCGAGACAATAAGAGCGTCATCGCTTCGCGGTGTAACGATTCGTCAATCCATACAGTCTCAATATCAGGGTTCTCCAACAGATCGACAACGTAGGTTAAGGCCGGGAGTCGAGGGAGACGACGCGTAGTTGCTAGCGCCACGAACTCCGCCAATACATAACTATGAGTGAGTCGAACGTGAGCCTGCTTGTACAGCGCACAAGCTTGGTCGTGGAACGGCTCCGGTTTGTGGTGAAGGCACAGGAGCCCGGAGGTATCCAAGAGCATCAGGAATCCTCATGCGTGTTGGCGTACTCCCGAGCAAGATCAGCGTCGATCTGTTCATTGTCCACGCCTGTGGCATAGCCAAGATCGACCTCACCAAAATGTCGCTCGAACCGTGCGCGAGCCGCTTGCTTCTCTTCTTCGGTTCGTTGGTCGTGAACCTCGTGCCGACCTGATAGGTGACGATACTGCTGTTCAAGTGCCATAGAGATCCAATGGGGGAGAGACGTACCAGCCATCTCTGCTTGACGCTGAATTACAGTGTACACTTCATCACTCAGTTCTAGTATGAGCGTCTGGCTCATGGTTTTTCCTCCGCGAGGAGTATAGCATGGCAACCCTAAGTTCTCAGCGTCTCCTGAATGGGGGCTTGTCTTATCGCCTAGACATAATGACTTCCGCGGTCAGTAGCTGACCTCCGGTGCCAACCGCGGGTTAGCCTTTGTGAGACCAGAGCCGCATACTGTATGGCGAAGCAGTAATCTATAGCAGGAGGTCAGCCATGGCACAGGCTAGCACACTTTTCGTGGGATTGGATGTCCATAAGGAAACCATCGCCGTCGCCTACATGCCCGAGGAACGAGGGGCCGAAGTCGTCTCCCTGGGGACGATCGGCACTCGGCAGAAGGACATTGATGCCCTGGCGCGGAAACTGCGGGCCAAGGGCAAAAGCTTACACTTTGGGTATGAAGCGGGGCCGTGTGGGTACTGGCTGTACCGGTACCTGACCAAGCAGAAGCTCACCTGTTGGGTGGTGGCCCCATCCTGTATTCCCAAGAAAGCGGGCGACCGGGTGAAGACCGACCGGCGCGATGCGATGCAACTGGCGCGGCTGCTGCGGTCAGGCGATCTCACCCCGGTCTACATTCCCAGCGTGGAAGATGAAGCGATCCGGGATGTAGTCCGCGCACGGGAGGATGTGCTGAAGGACCTCAAGGCCGCCAAGGTGCGGCTCAAAGCCTTCTTACTGCGGCAGGACATTCGGTATGAGGGGCGGGCGAATTGGACGGCGGCGCATCTGCGGTGGTTGGCGCATGGTGTCTGCCCGACGCCAGCCCAGCAACTCGTCTTCCAGGAGTATGTCCGAGCGGTGTCCGAGCAGACCGAACGACTGCAGCGCTTGGAAGCCGAACTCCAGACCCTGGTCCAGACCTGGCGCTGGGTGTCCGTGGTCGAGGCCATCCAAGCGCTGCGCGGGATCCAGTTCACCACGGCCGTCACCCTGATTGCGGAGTTGGGGGATCTGACCCGCTTTGCCACTCCCCCCCAGCTCATGAGCTATCTCGGCCTCGTCCCCAGTGAACACTCCAGTGGGGAGCGGCGGCGGCAAGGCAGCATCACCAAAACGGGCAACGCGCATGCGCGCCGGGTCCTGGTGGAGGGTGCCTGGGCCTACCGTTACCGCGCCAAGGTGAGTCGCCACCTGCAACTGCGGCTGGAACACGTACCCAAGGTGATCCAGGATATCAGTTGGGAAGCGCAGGTCAGACTCTGTAAGCGCTACCGGCGCTTGATTGCCCGGGGCAAACAGGTCAACCAAGTCGTCGTCGCGATCGCGCGCGAAATGGCCGCCTTCGTCTGGGCCATCGCCCGCGAGGTCGCTGTGGCCCGCTGAGGCGGCCCTGGCGCGAACTGGAGGTTGACCGGAATCAATTTATTGCAAGCTCTGAACATCAGAAGAGTCGCAGCCCCGGTGTGGCGCAACCCTCGTTCAACGTTATGAGGCTGCAACAAACCCTCGTGCCTAGACCCGAGGCAGGCGCCGGACGGACACAAGTAAGGTGGTAGCCAACCCACGGATATCAGCGTGATCCACCGTCGACATTACTGGCTCCGGCTCTTCTGATGGATGGAGAGGAGAGGAAACGAAACGGAAAATCAACGTTCCTGAAAACCAACAACTCTGTCCCTCTTGACCGCGGCAGTCATATCAACGCCCGCGATCACAGGCCACGGCCCAAACGCAGCCTTTCAGAGTTCTCTCGAACCAGCACGCGGGCCGTGGTCACGTGCAGCGCGTTTGTTAGGCTGTGCCTGTCCTCAGTGACGCTTGCCAATAAGTCGCTCATACTCATCGTGTCGACCAATCCAGAACCACACAACGTCAGCACCCGCCTCCACCGCCAAGGCGCAGTGATGGATCCCTACCCGGACAGACCAAAACTTGCCAACTTTCTTAAAGTGGAGGAACGGATGAGAAGAATCTTGTTTGAGAAGTTGATAGTTTTCATCCGCTAATTTTTGTACCTCAGCGGGGAGCAGGTGATAAAACTGCCAGAACTTGGGACTCGCGCGATGCCTCACAGGTCCGTACACCGCCCCTCACGTAGGTCCCGTAGCGCCTCTTCGGCTAATGCATCCAGCCGTCCTGCGGTAACGTCCTCCTCAAACTCTCGATCCCACACTTTGGCGTCGAACTCTGCGAACCAAGCGCGGAATGCAGAAAGCTCTTCAGGGAGCAACTCACTTACCGCCGTCTGAATTTCTTGAATGGTACTCATGGTGAAAACCTATCTATCTGGCTTGCTGGTAGCAAGATGTATAGGGAAACAGCCTAACGGCAGGCGTCAGCCGCCCCAGCCCAAACGAGCCCTTTCGGCTTCAGCCGGAACCGCTCGCGGGCTGTGGTCGGCCTGCACGCCATTGTTAGGCCGCGTCCTCTTCCTGCTTTTGTTGCTGTTGCGGTATCCTACGCAGTGCTTCGTGCAGGACGCGGGCTTGCTCTTTATAGAAGGCCACGCGCTCTTCCCAGGTCTTGTCTTTCAACCGCTCATGCTGGGCGTCACGGATACGTCGGGTCAGCTCAACTGTCTTCAGTGTTGTTTCCTTCTCCATATGTCGTTACCTCTCGCGGCAAATAAATTTCGATCGTCTTGTAGCCGCACTCCTGATTGACGGCATTGAACAAACGGATCTTATCAAAGCGCACGATGTGCTTGAAGTTCCAGCTGACCAGCATATCAACCTCGGCTACGGTGGCTAGAGCGATATGGAGCGCGTCGTTAGAAAATTTGGCGGGGAGAATCTTTCTCGCTTCATAGGCTGCGGCTAGCTCGTGCACCTCGTCCGTCAACTCCGCAAACTGCGGTTCTAGGGCGAGCAGCTCAGCGTATTGCGCCCTGACCTGTTCTGGAGCTGGGACAATTTCGGCGGCGACAATCTCGGAGAGGACGGGCTTGAAGATGCCATGCAGGAAATCCCGCATCAGCCCCTTCGACTACGGAGCGCACTCCTCGTCGAAGCACCCACCGATGACGGAAGTATCAACATAGACTCGTTGGCCTTTCATGATAAAGGAAGCATAACGGAGAGAATCGTTATGCGCCAACCGGGCCTAACATCGAGGTGAATGGCGGGCCATAGCGGGCTTTGATGAAGCCCGGCGGGTCATGGCCCATCCGTTCCACCTAAGTGTTAGAGGGCGCCTCACATAGCCTCCGACGGCGTCGGCGAACCTTTAGTCCTCGCGCTTCATCCGCTCCTGACAGGCGATCTCACGCTTGCTGGGGGAATCGAGCGCGCCGTCGACGATCTTGATCTCACCGTCGCGCTCGTAGTGGCCGATAAGGACACCGGTGGACGAAACGTGCGAGCTGGTCAGCTTGAACGAATGCGGCGCCGAGCCGTCCGCGAATAGCTTCTTGCCGGCACCGAGAACGACCGGCACCGTAAAAATGCTCATCGCATCGACCAGATCGTTGGCGAGCAGTGCATGCACGAGTTCGGTACTGCCCTGCGTGACGAGGTTAGGGCCGTCCTCTTGCTTCAGACGCTTCACGTCGGCGATGTCGCGGAGGAGCACCGAGCCCTGCCAGCTCGTATCGACCTCGCCCGAGCGCGAAACCGCGTACTTCTTGATCTCGTTGAACAGTTTAACGATGCTGCCGTGGGGGGCATTTTCGTCGTAGTACGGCCAGTACGCGGCGAAAATCTCGTAGGTCTTGCGGCCGAGGAGGAGATCGAACTTCTCCTTGAAGATGCGGCCGAGCTCTTCGCCAAACTCTTGATCGAAATAGGGCATCTCCCAGCCGCCGAACTTGAAGCCCTTGGTCGGATCCTCACGTGGCCCGCCGGGCGCCTGCATGACGCCGTCCATGGAAACCATGGCGCCGACGATAATCTTCCGCATGGGTCACTCCTTTGTTCTGCTCAATGGACGAACGGCCGTCTCTGTTCCCGACAATCTCGCTCTTGCGCTGAGGCGGCTCAACCAAGGCAGTCCTCAGATCGACGTTGTGCAAGTTCGAGCGGTCCCAATTGTTACCGATCTGTCCAAGCACCAGATCTCGGGCGTCCGCGGCCGTCATGGGGGTCGCCGCGCCATCTAACGCCTTGCCGCGCTGCGCCTCGCCACGAGCCGCGGCGGCGTGCTGGGGGAGCCGCCGGCGCTACGAACGAGCGGTGGCCGCCGGTGGATGCGGACGGTGGCAGCGGCGGGGCGCAAAAGTGACCTTGTATTTCTTATCCTCATAACATGAGTATCATTACTCCGGCTCCTGGATCACCCATTTCCCGTTCTTGATCTCAACGATGATGAAGTGCCCCTCGTCAGAGAGCGCAAGGGCGTTCCGGACGGCCCTGAGAAGCTCGTCCATGGTATCGTAGCTGGTCGGGGGATCGGTGAGCGACTGGTTCCCGACCCCTCGACCGTCGACCCAATCCTGTACTGTGAATGCCATAATCAGTATCTCCTCACGGGTTGCACGGTACATTGTTATCGTCTATGAATTGCTGGCGAAGCGCAGGCTCGATGTCGGTCAGCTTGCGGAGAGATTTTAGTCCATTGCTCTTCATCCAAGCGCGGGTCGTGGCCATATTCTCCTTCGTGGCAAAGGCCCAGTTCTCGATGCAGACAGAGAGATTGTTGCGGCTAGGCCCTATGGCCTCGGGGATTTCATGCGTCGCCCTGGCCTTCAGCAGTCTGAAGCACTCAGACTTCGCCTCCTGGCTTTCCCGGTTGGTCGTGGCCGTAGGCAACGTAATGATCGCCATACAGCCTTCAAGTACATAGTCCTTGTCGAGCACAGCCTTAACGATGCTCTCGACTGTCTCGGCGACTTTGCTGACGTCGCTGGTCAACCGGTCCCGACCATCGTCGCTGGCGAAGCTGCCGGTACTTGTCGTGCTGGCACTCGTTGCGGCGAAGGCCTCATCCTCCTTTGCAGTTAGTTCTGTCAGCCGCTCATCGGTCTTCACGATCTGAGCGTCGACATCCGATATCAGCGTTTTCACTGCGTCGAGTTCCTGCGTAATCTCATTGTTGCGCTTGGTCGCCGCTTCTAGCGCCTTCTCCGCGTTGTTGCGGTCGCGGGTCAGCCCTTCGATCTGTTTTGGGTCTGGAGCTGCACCTCCGGCCGGCGCTCTCGCTGCTTTGAGTGCTTCATCAGCAGTATCGAAGTCAATCTGCTTCCCGGTCAGATTCAGGTTAGTCTGCTCGGCTGTGAGAGCAGCTTTCTCTCTCGTCAGTTTTTCCTTCCGGTCTGTAAGAAGCTGCTTATGCTTTGTCAGAGCATCGACAGCTTTGCCGACTGAGGCAGCGGTGGCGGTGGCGTCCGCGCGCGCCGAACCGCCGAGCTGCGCCTGGCGCGCTACCACGGGGCCCGTTAGCTGCTCGACGGCGAGAACAACCGCAGTCAAGTCCTGGCTCCGCGACAGGAATGTCATGACCTGTGCGGGAGAGAGCTGGCCGTTCGCGTACGCTTCACACATCCGGTAGAGACCATCGCGCATAAGCGTAATCGACTGGGTCCGCAGACCGACGCTCGCCGCCGAACTCGAGCCCGACTGGGTGAGTGAGCCGGCGACTTCCGCTGGGACCGAGGCGCTGAGCCCGATCGCAGCGGCATAGGCTGCCAGTGCATCGGGCGATGGTTCGGCACAGAACCGCCCGAGTCCGTTCACGATTGCGAGCCGCTGCTGGATGTCGAGGTGGATCGCCATACCTGAGCCGCGGATGGTATCCGGGTCAACTTTCACTCCCCCGGAAGTTAGGCCTAGATTCGTTCTCCGGCCAATGGTATTGAAATTCGCACACCCAGATAGTGCGGCTATGCAGACGCACGCAGTCATCACAAGCAATCTACGCATTCTTTCTCCCCATGTCGCAAATACGGTCTGTTAAGTCCCGCCTCGGCCATCGCGTCGACCACCAGCGTAGCGAGGATCCGTTCTCGCTACGCCTGCTCTCGATAGTCCCGAATCACGGGCGCAATACACTTTGCGGTCTCAAGCAGGGTCGTGTCTATGGTCATCGTGGCCTCCTCCTCTCCATGCGATGGTAGATTTCACTCCCTCGTATTACACCGGACCTACATGCTGGTAGTGAAGCCGAAGGCCTGGGATCACGGGCCGCGGCACAAACCGCACCGCCGCCCGTACAGGCCCTCGCCGCAGTGCCGCTCCTGGCCCCGTCGGAAGCGATGGTCCCGACTGCGCCGCCGGTGCGACCGGAGACTCCGCTCCCCGCCGCCACCAAGGCCGCGAAAAGCGAGAACAAATCGCACACGACCAAGCGAGCCAAGAAGCGACACAGACAGTTGGCACGCCGATAGTCGGTCGCCACAGTTGGTCATTTAGG
>CAZUFQ010000223.1:0-9148 GCA_964618735.1 uncultured Enterobacteriaceae bacterium | reverse complement strand
TTTCGCTCCTCCTGCTCATGCTGATTCTCTACTTCTGCTTTCATTCCGTTCGCGGCATCCTCCTGCCGACCGTGACGGTGGTGGTGAGTCTCATCTGGGTGCTCGGCATCATGGTGCTGTGCGGGAGTCGGCTGAGTCTGGGAACGATAACACTTCCTCTTCTTATCCTTGTCGTCGGCACAGCCTATGCCCTGCACGTAGTGGCGGAATACTACGAGCTCGTGCAACCTGGTCGTTCAGCGCGTGAGGTGGTTGAAGAGTCGATGCACGCTATCGGACGTCCAGCGCTCGTGGCGGCGTTGTGCACGGTAGTAGGCTTCTTCTCGCAGGTCACAAGCCCAATCGTGAGCATTCAAGAAATGGGGGTCTATTCCTCGCTCGGCGTGATGATCACATTTTTCCTGGCGCTGCTGTTACTCCCGGCTCTGCTCGTGCTCCTGCGCCTCCCGCCTGAACGGCAGGAAAGTTTCGCACCTGGGGTGAGTGCGGCGCTGCGTAAACTGGTTTCCGCAGATATTCGCCATCGTCGCGCCATTCTGATCGGAGGGGCCTTGATAGCGATTCTCGCAGTATTGCCCATCCCTTCTATTGAAGTCGGCTCCAACTTTCTCTCGGTCTTTCGCCCGACGCATCCTACCAGTGTGGCGACTACTGCCATTAGTCAGTCGTTGGTCGGGAGTCTAGCATTTAACGTGATGATCGACGGCGAGCCGGGCTCGATGAAAAAGTGGGAGACGTTGCGCCGGATCAAGGATCTGCAGCTCTTTATGGAAACGCTTCCAGGCATCGATAAGGTCATCTCTTTTGTAGATTATTGTGAGATGGTCGAAAAAGGGTTGCAAGCGATTCCGCCGGAAGAAGGCGAAGCGGCGCCAGCAGTACAGCAATCGTTTTGGGACAATCCCGAACAGCTTGAGAACGTGCTCCAGATAATTTTCCTCAACAGCGAAAAGTTCACCATCGTGGTAGATGGCAGCTTCACCCGCTCGAATATGATCGTGCGTACTTCACTCGCACGGCCCAGTGAGATTGCGGCGACCGTCGAGAAAATTCGCGCCTTTGCGCAGGAGCATTTTCCTCCCGAGATTAGAGTGCACCCCACCGGTAATTTGATTCTCAATACCCGGACCGTGAGCGGGCTCCTCAGTGGCGAAGTCCAGAGTCTCGGCCTCACGGTGGCGATTATCTTCGCCATCATGTCGATTATGTTTCTTTCGATTCGCATGGGCATCGTGGCGATGATTCCCAACGTCTTTCCAATCGTCATCTTCTTTGGGCTCATGGGGATCAGCGGGATCGTGCTCAGCATCAGTACGAGTATCATTGCTTCAATTGCGTTGGGACTGGCCGTGGATGATACGATCCACATCATGGATCGCTTGAGCACGGAAAAACGTACGGCGGTCAATCAGGAGCACGCTCTGATCGAGACGCTCTCAACGGTAGGCAAGCCCGCCTTGTATTATTCGTTGCTGTTGTGTTTGAGTTTTTTATCGTTTTGTCTGTCGATCTTTATTCCCATTCAGGAATTCGGGCTCTTGTCTGCGATCACTATTTTGGTTGGGTTAGCGGCGGAGATCATTTTTCTCCCTGCACTCCTCGCGGTCTCACCGGTCATTACGTTATGGGATTTGTTGTATCTCAAGCTAGGGCGTGATCCGCATAAAACGATCCCCTTATTTGCAGGGCTGCGCCCGTTCCAGGCCAAAATCGTGACGCTCATGGGCGAGATCAAAACGTTTCCCCAAGGTCAACCAGTTATCCAGTATGGAGAACTGGGAAACGAAATGTACGTGGTTATTGCTGGAGCAGTGGACGTGTTTTTGCCCTCTGCGAACGGTTCTCGCAAGGTGAATACGTTAGGGCGAGGCGAGGTTTTTGGCGAGATGGGACTCCTGCGCCACCATGAACGGACCGCGGATGTTGTCGCGGCGGAAAACGTAGAAGTACTGGCGGTCAATGAACGGTTCTTGACGCGTCTCAGGCGCCGTTATCCACGCATCGCCACTGAGATTTTCTTCAATCTAGCGAAGATCCTCAGTGATCGCTTGGAAAGCGCACAGCGAGTGAGGTAATAAACTCCCTGTTCTTGCGGCGCTCCGTGCGTTCCGTCAGAGTGTGCTCAATCGATAAGTCGGGGAGGATGCATGGCAGAGACTCGAACGGCAACTCGTTGGCGTAATTTGCTTCTTAGTCTATTCGTCAGCGGCGGCTTCCTTTACTTGGCGTTTCGTAACGTGAAGCTCGATGAGTTAAGCGCGGCGCTCGGGCGCATCAATACCCGTTGGCTTCTTGTCTCTGTTTGCGTGAGCCTCCTGATCATGGTGTTCCGCGCCTGGCGGTGGCAATTGGAGTTGCGTCCGCTTGAACACGTGCCGCTGGGCCGCCTCTGGGTTATTACCGCTATCGCGTACATGGCGATCAACTTGCTTCCCGTTCGTCTAGGAGAGGTTGTGCGTCCGTGGCTCCTGTCGCGCCGCTCTCACGTCTCTTTTGCTAATGTGGTCGGCAAGATCGTGGTGGAAAAAACGCTTGATTCCGTGCTCATTTTTTTCTACATTCTCGGCGGGCTCTTGACGGTGGAGAACCTGCCGATTTGGGTGCGCGGCTGGGCCATTTTCCCGGCTGTCGGAGCAGCCTTACTGGTGTCGCTTGTGTTGCTGTTTTGGTGGCGAGGCGAGGCGTTTGTGGACCGCTGGGTGTTACATCGGTTGCCCACGCGGTTCGCCGGCAATCTGAAAAAGATACTGGCCTCAATGGCGGACGGCATGCGCATCATTCCCAACCCGACCCTGCTGCTGGCGGTATTTTTCGTCTCTCTTGTCCTGTGGTTTCTGCCGATTCTGTCAAGCTACATCATGATCCTCGCTTTCAATATGCACGCGCCCTTTAGTGCGGCTTTAGTGGTTTTCATTTTTGTCGGGTTTGGGACGGCGCTGCCTAACTTGCCTGGCATGATCGGTCCTTATCAATATGCTTGTCAACTCGCGTTAGGTCTATTTGGCGTCAGTGACGTTGACGGCTTGGCCTACGGACTCGTGCTGAACGCCGTACAGTTTCTTACGCTCATCGCGCAAGGGCTTGTGGCTTTGCCTATTGCCGGCGTCAGCATTGCGGAGATTCGTCAGGCTCGCGAAGAGGCGGGGTTGCGAGGGGCTACGGCCGACTGAATGATCTTTCGATATTCTCTTTAAAAGTAGGATCTTAGACTGCAGGCAAGGCGCTAAGCGCCTTGTCCGCTCTTCTGAAATCGGGAGAGAAGTCTCATTTCCCAGAGACTAAAGAGCCTTTGGCAACGGGGTGTGAGGAGGACTAAATTTTTTCTGTTTGATGGTGACTAATTTCCCCGCAACGGTAATTGTCCCCTGACGATTAGCGCCCGTATCATTTTCGCCGATAATGTAACTCACAACACCGCTGCCAAGACCGAACTCACCATCTGTGACGGCGATCCAAGAAGCGTTGCTTCTGGCGGACCAACCACACTGCTGGTTTTTCTTAGGCGAGACATTAATAAGGCCAACATTGGCGGGAGAATGATACGTCCGCTTTTTGGGTGAGATCCTGTAGGCGCACTTCATGTTAGGGTCGGGTGGGTAAAGAAAACGGGCCCCTTGCTCGTCCGCCTCTCGTAGCGAGGCGCCGCGACCATCGAAGTGGGCAAAGGCGAACATGGTGGCGTCAGATACAGGCGAGTGCCCAAGACCGAGTACATGGCCGAGTTCATGAGTTGCTACTTCGGCAAAGTTTTGAGCATCTTCATAAAAGTTACAGCCTTCCCAGCCAGCAGCAAAGACCAAGCCTCCATGGATAATCCGAGAGAAAAGCTGTTGAAAAAGCAGACGCGTCTGGCTGAAATCGATGTCAGTGACTCCACCAAGAGCGAGCACGCCCGCGCACGCGACCGGCGGATCGATCAGTCCATCCGGGTCGCCGAACGACACGAGGTTGATATCCGGATTGCTTAATAACCCATTGCGAGAGGTGAATCCGCCGTTCAAATAGCGAAAGCTTGAATTTGTCACGTTGGTCCATGCCTGCAACGCTGCATTGATTTCAGGAAAGCCGAGGCCAGGAACACCTGGCTGTCCTTGCTCATTGACGAACATCACTACTGGTTGACTTTGATCCGGTTCAAACCAGCGAACCGTGGGAACGGTGAGCAAAGTAAATTGATCACGCAACTCTGTTCTGGCGCTGTCAGGAAGCGCCGGAGAAGTAAGCGTCCGCTCGGATTGCGAACTGAGTCCCAGCGTGGGTTCCTGCGCCATCATTGTCCCAATCCGACTCTTTAGCGCGCTCAACTCGGAAGAGCGCGCGTCCGCGGATGTGATGATTGTTTCCCTCGACTGCAAGCCCCGCATGATAAAAACGCCATCAGGAGTGGTTGCACGCTGCGCCACCTCTTGTCCGGTATTTTGATCTGTGACGATCGAAAATTTTCCTTGATATAAATGGGCGACTCGACCACTGCCGTCATTATTTTTCGTCACAAATAGTAAGACCCGTTCTCCGTGGGTAAATTCCGGCGACCCCTCAATCCACGAACCGGAGTCGCCAACCCTGCCGCCAGGCTGTTTGATGGTCAACTCACTGCCGTTAATTGTTCCTTTCAGAATCTCTTCGACAGTGAGGGTAATATGGGTGAAAAATTTTCCAGTCTGCGGATCTTGAAAGCTTTCAATCGTCGTTACTTGGCCTTGAACAATTGCTGTTGCGCTCTGAGTAAGTTCGCTTTCAGAAAGAGGGATGACTGTAGTCGCGAATGCAGAAGAGAGTGAGCAGCAAAAAATAAAGGATATGAACCCGACGATGGCTCGAGTAGGCAGGCTTCGGGAGACAAAGAGAAGAAGGCAGAGGCTTGTAGTAAGCACAGCCTCCTTCGTAGTCTGAGCAACCATTGCTTGCATAACGGTCTCCTCCACAGCGAAAAAATTCCTGGCCTTGGTGTTGTATTATTAGGTGTTCTTTTAGCACAGTGCAACGGTTGGCTCTTACCTTTGAGGTTTTCAGAATAGAAGTGAAAAGACATTGTTGAGGCTGTGGGGTCTCAGGCAGAGAGACTGCGCGCCGATAAGAAAAACCGTAACCGCATGCCCATTGCGAGGAGTAAATAGGCGAACCAGAAGGTAAGCAGAGCACGATAGAAAAAATCGGGGAGCAAATGTTGATGCAGAGCCGCATGAAGGCCGCAAACCCCGGTAAAAATATAATTGAGAATACCGGCCCAGTGACCAATAGGGTTAGAGACAAGCGCAACAGCGGCCCCTCTTCCTGACAGCCACCAAGAATCTAACGTGTACTGCCCAAAAGCCAGTGCTATAGCGGTGGGAATCCACCATGGAACGACGCCAGTATGGACAAGGTAAGATAACGACACGAGCAAAAAGGTGATATCGGCTAGGTTGTCAAATACTTTGCCGAAGTCTGAATTCAGACCTAACAGACGAGCAACTGGACCATCGTAATAATCACTGGCGCAAATCATGAGAAACAGTCCGACAACCAGACCCACACGCCATCCATTCGGTTGCCGAGCGCTGGCGTCGATAGCGCCTAAAAAAGCTGGCGTCAATACTAACCGGACACTGGTCAATACATGAGCAAAATTGAATGGTTTTCTCGCATCTAACAACAGCGTCACAACTGCAACCCTTTCTTTACGCATGGGTTTCTATATCATGATGGCATGTCGATAAGGAGGGCAGTTATGAAATCCGCCTTTATCTCTGGATTGTGTATTATTGGAGCTGCTGTTTTCCTCGCCGGCTGTGATCCCAATATAGGAAGAGGACCCTACGGTCGCGGGTATGATCCGTATTATGGCGGACCTTATCGTGGCGGGTATGATCCCTATGATAGCGCAGGCGGCTACTATGGCGGGGGATACGGCGCAAGAACGTACGACCCGTATTATGGCTCCTCTCCCTACTATGGGGGAGGATATTACAGTGGGCGGTCACATGAGGAAGAGCACGAACACCTTGAACACAAGTATGACAAAGCGATGAACAGACTCGATCGACAAGAACGAGAAGCGGAGGAGAAGGCTCTGCGAAAATCTGGGGGGAATCCTAACGATCCACGTTATCGAGAGGCAGACAGAAAGATCGATCAAAAATATGATTATAAGCGCGGGAAGGTGGAACGGAATTTAAATCGGGAGCATCAAGACTTTCACAGAGACGCCGACTAACCCTATCACCACTATTCTGCCGATTGATACGACACGCATTTAAGGAAGAGGGCAGAAAGAGGCAGTCTGATGACCGCCTCTTTTTTTATGCAGGCAAGAACGACGAATCCGGGTTATTGTGCTGGTTTGTCAGCTTGAGGCATCGGCGCTGGCGATTCTGGCAGACCCTCGAGTTTTTCGGTTTTCTTTGGCGCCTCTTCGACCTTGAGCATTTTTACATCGAAAAACAATTTCTTTCCCGCAAGAGGATGGTTCAGATCGAGCACAACGGTGTTGTCCTTGATCTCCGACACTTGTGCAAACACCATCTTCCCATCGGGAGTTTGCCCTGTGAGTTTCGCTCCAATTTTGCGCGCCTCTTCGGGGATCTTGTTCTTGTCGACTTCCTGTCGCTTTTGCGGATCGACGGGACCGTACCCCTCTTCAGGCGTCACCTCGATATGTTTGTTCTCGCCGGTTTTCATGCCGACAAGTTGTTTCTCAAGGCCAGGAATAATTTGATGTTCTCCTAAGACAACCACCAGCGGTTCTTTGCCAACATTGGAATCGACTTTGCTTTTGTCTTCGAGCGTCAGGGTATATTCTAGCGACACTTGTTTGCCGTTGGCGGCAGGCGCCGCACCGCTCGCAGCGCTGCTCTTCTTATCTGCCGCCCAGCTTGATGCAACAAGGGCAGCTATCAGGCCAACGGCAGCCAAAAGGGTTGCCGTACTCTTTCCAAAACTCCGCATGCTCGTCTCTCCTTTCACAAAAAGAGGTCCCAAGGATGCGAGCAAAAATCCTCGTGCCCTCAATCTCAACTGTTCTCGGCACAAGACCGATGTCTATTCTAATGGTGAATTTATCAACCTGTGTTTACCTTAGCACAACCCTTCTGGGAGTCGAGCGGTCGGCCAGTATTAGAGCATCCGGGGCGGCGTCAGATGTGATCCCAGGGTGTTGTCAAACACTTTGAAAAGATGATCGAGATCCCAGGGACCCTGACTGTAAATGACTTTCTCCGGCACAATATGGGTGTATAAGGAGATGCGATAGCCCGACGCGCCGAAGACCTGCCCATTGACGTTCTGGGCGTTGTCACTGGCAAGGTAGACAACAACCGGCGCAACATTACCGGGATCCATTGGACTGGCCTGCGCTTGCTCGCTGCTCGTGCTAAGGCCCATCTGTTGAGCGAAATTTGCTGGAATGGTGTCGGTCATACGTGTGGCTGCGCCCGGCATGATGGCATTACAGGTGATGCCGTATTTTCCCAAAGCATTGGCGCAACTATAGGTGAGCCCTAAGATGCCAGCCTTGGCGGCAGCATAGTTAGGTTGTCCCGGGGCTCCCAGTGCGGACCCAGACGAGAAGTTGATAATGCGCCCGCCTTTTTGTTGACGCATAAGAGCGGAAGCCGGGCGGATCGTGCAAAAGTGTCCTTTGAGATGCACGGCGACAACCGCATCCCACTCTTCTTCGCTCATATTGAAGATCATACGATCGCGCAGAATACCGGCGCAGTTGACCAGAATGTCGAGTCGGCCGAACGAATCGGCCGCTGTCTGCACTAACGCCTCTCCACCTTTGACCGTGGCGATATTTTCTACATTAGCGACTGCCTGTCCACCCTTACTCTTGATTTCATCAACTGTTTGTTGCGCCGGCGCACGATCGGCTCCCACGCCGTTTACATCGCCGCCGAGATCATTCACCACGACTTTCGCGCCTTCTTTTGCCATGAGGAGCGCAATACCGTGCCCAATCCCACGCCCAGCGCCCGTGATTGCCGCTACTTTGCCATCAAGTTTACCCATTGTTTGGTCCTCCTTCTTAGCATTTAGTTTTTAGCATTTAGTTTTTAGCTTTTAGTCAAACTCAGACGAACGGGCTTTCTCCCATCGGCTCTGTCTGACTAAGAGCTAATAGCGAAGGACTAAGAGCTGGTTATCCTTTCGGCAACCCCAGCATGCGATCGCCTAAAATCCCCCGCTGAATTTCCGAGGTGCCGCCGCCAATTGTCAGAAGGCGATACCCCAGAGCGGCGCGCGGCCAACGGCCATTGTCGATCGTATACGGCGATCCCTGCGTCAGTTGGGCGTAGGGACCCAGCAGCTCTGTCGCAAAGGTTGCGATCCGAATGTTCAGCTCGGAACCAAAGAGCTTATTGATAGAACCTTCTGGCCCCGGCGGCGTTCCCTTGAGTCGTTTGCTAAACCCCCGAAACATGTTGTACGTAATTGCTTTACTTTCGATCAAGAACTGCGCTAACTTTTGCCGTACGGCGGGATCTTCCGTCGCCGGCTTGCCATTAATCTCGATAGTCTTTGCTAGGCGAATCAGTTCGGCGAGTTGCCTGTGGACGGGTAGCTCTGACCCGATTCCGGCGCGTTCATGCATGAGCGTCGTGACTAAAACTTTCCATCCTTCATGTAGAGGACCGAGCATGTTTGCTCGTGGTACTCGGACATCTTCAAAAAAGACTTCATTGAATTCCGCATCTCCAGTAATTTGCACCAATGGGCGGACCGTCACCCCGGGCGTCTTCATGTTGACGATGAGACAGGTAATCCCGCGGTGTTTAGGGGCATTCGGGTCGGTGCGAACAAACAGTTGAATGAAGTCCGCATGGTGCGCAAAACTGGTCCACACTTTCTGCCCGTTCACCACGAAGTAGTCGCCATCCTCAACCGCCCGCGTCTGCATGGACGCAAGGTCCGACCCCGCATTGGGCTCGGAGAGTCCTTCGCACCAAATTTCTTCGCCAGAAAGGATTTTGGGGAGATAGCGCTGTTTTTGTTCTTCGGCGCCCCAATGAAAAACTGTCGGCCCCGACATAATGAGCCCAAGCGTATTGGCGAATCGTGGAGCATGAGCTTTGTACATTTCCTGATTGTAGATAAACATTTCCACCAGGCTGGCGCCGCGACCGCCATACTCTTTCGGCCAGTGGATGCCGACCCAGCCGGCGTC
>CAZUFQ010000222.1:0-9151 GCA_964618735.1 uncultured Enterobacteriaceae bacterium | reverse complement strand
AGGTGCACTTGTGCACGATAATCATCAAGCGAGACTTGTTCGACTTGACCGATCTTTACCCCCGCAAGCTCGACCGCAGCTCCAGTTTGTAACCCTCCCGCCGTGGTGAAGTCTGCTTGTAGCGTGTACCCCCCATTCCTTGCAAGATCCACTTGTCCTAGGCGTAACGAAGCATACCCTAAAAGACCTACGAGACAAAATACCAAGAGACCAACCAAGAGTTCGAGGTCGAATGCTTTCATACGAGAGTCCGTCACATTAATTCGTGGTCATGGGGCCTTCAGTGCTGCCGTGGATGAACTGTTGCACAACGGGATTAGTGGAAGACCGGATTTCTGTTGGCGTGCCAGCAGCGGCAATGACCCCTTCGTGCAGCATAGCGACGTGCGTAGCCAAAGAAAAGATCTCAGGAATTTCATGGCTCACGACGACCGCCGTGAAGTGCAATAACTGATGGAGGTCGAGGATAAGCTGGTGGATCGCATTGACCCGGATCGGATCAAGGCCAGTGGTTGGTTCATCAAAGAGGAGAAACTCCGGTTCCGAGACGAGCGCGCGGGCCAACGCGACACGCTTACGCATGCCACCGGATAATTCCGCTGGGAATTTTTGGTCAGTATCAGAAAGGCCAACTTGGGCCAAGCGTTCTTGCACTTTGTGGCGGATATCTGCTTCGCTGAGTCGGGTTTTTTCTCGCAAGGGGAAAGCGACGTTGTCATAAACTGAGAGTGAGTCGAACAGAGCGCCGCTCTGAAAGAGCATGCCAAAACGGTTACGGACTTCGTTTAACGCTCGCCCTTTCAGGGAAGATATCTCTGTGCCGTCGATCCAAATTTCTCCTTGATCTGGACGCATAAGACCAATGAGATGCTTCAGTAAACAACTTTTCCCGGTGCCGCTTTGGCCAATGATTGCATAGATTGCACCATCGGGGATCTCGAGATTCAGACCCTTCAGCACCCGTTGACTGCCAAACGACTTGTGCAGGTTGACGAAGCGAATCATGATGGTTTACAGAACCGACCCTAAAAAATAGTCCCACACTAAGATAAGCACCGAACACATAACGACCGCTTGTGTGGTCGCTTGGCTGACTCCTTCGGCCCCGCGTTCAGCAAAAAAGCCTTTATAACAACAGACCCACGAGACAATAACGCCGAAAGAGAGGGATTTATACAGCCCGATGCGAATATCTTCAGATGTGACTGCGCTGGCCATCTGGGTGAAATAGGCGCCAGCGCTGACGCCAAGGAGTTTGACGCCGACAAGATAGCCTCCATAAATGCCAATGAATACGAACACGGCGTTCAGGAGCGGAAACGTGATGATGGACGCCAGTACGATCGGAGAGACGAGGTATTTTACCGGGTTGATGGCCATGACTTCCAACGCGTCAATTTGTTCTGTAATGCGCATAATGCCCAATTCGGCAGTCAAGGCTGACCCGGCGCGTCCAGTAATCATCAGCGCCGCCAATACTGGACCCAATTCGCGAATAAGGATGAGCCCGACTCCTGGACCAAGCAATTCTTCTCCGCCAAAACGACGCAACGCAATATGTCCTTGCAGGGCGACAACCATGCCCGCAAAGGCCCCGGTAAAGATGATCAATAATAACGACCGGGCGCCAATAAAATCGATGCGACGAAGCGTTTGGACGGCGTAAAAAGGAGGAATGATGAACGAGAAAAGCGCTGAGGTTAAAAAAATCCCCATCCTGCCCATTTCTCGCAGCGTGTGTAATGTCAGCCGGCCACAAGAACGAATGAACGTGATCACACGCGCCACCTTAGCAAAGCCATGCTGTGAGTGATTCGTTGTTGAAACAAAAGGTACGCACCTCCATGCCGCGGCATCTCTTCCACCCGAGAAAATAGAACAGCGAACCACCTACCATAGGCAGCTGGCTAGCTCAAGGGAGCAAGGAATAGTGAGAAAGGTTTACAGGAGTCTTGTTGCTAGGGTATGCTTCCGACACAAGATTTTACGTATTGCCCACAATGAACGTTCTTCGACAGCGCTTGTCCTGAACTTGTCGAAGGGCGTGGGGAGACATGATCTATGCGTGTAGGTTTTGACATCGGCGGTACATTTACAGATGTGATCGTGCTTGGGGATGACGGGCGGTTGACCACAGCAAAAGTGCTCTCATTGCTTGATCGCGTGGGAGAAGAGATCGTAGCGTGTGTGCAGCGCTCAGCGCCGGACGCGAAGGTCGAGAGTTTTGTGCATGGCACCACGATTGGCTCGAATGCAGTCATTGAGAATAAAACTGCGGTGACCGGCCTGATTACGACCAAAGGCTTTCGCGATGAGTTGGAAATGCGCGGACAGAAACGGCCAAACATCTATGACGTCTCGTGGGATCGCCTGCCGCCGCTGGTGCCGCGCTCGCTGCGGCTGGAAGTCGGTGAGCGTATTCTCGGTGATGGGAGCATCGAACAGCCGCTGTATCCACAAGAGCGGTTAGAAGCAATTCGCAAACTTATCGATGCGCAGTTCGAAGCGATTGCTGTCTCTTTCATCAATGCATATCTCAATCCGACGCATGAGCGCCAAGTGGGGCAGCTCATCGCTGAGGCAGCACCGCGCATGGTAGTCTGTTTATCGTCAGACATCCATCCGGAAATCCGCGAATACGAACGCACGAGCACGACGGTTATCAATGCGTCGCTGATTCCCATCGTGGATCAGTACCTCAATCAACTTGAACGTAACTTGTCAGCGTATAGCAATCGTTTGCTTATTATGCAGTCGAATGGCGGCATCATGACCTCGCAGGCGGCTCGCCGCCGTCCGGCTTACATGATTGAGTCTGGTCCGGCGGCTGGCGTGCTGGCCGCCGCCCGACTCGCATCAGAGACCGGGCTCGATCAAGTGTTGTCCTTTGACATGGGCGGCACCACTGCGAAAGCGTGCTTGATTGAGAAGGGAACACCGCTAGAAAAGGCCGGCGGAGAAGTGGGCGGCGGCGCCACTATGACGACCCGACTATTTGGCGGGGGCGGGCATGCGCTGCGGGTGCCTTCGCTTGATATTGTTGAAGTTGGCGCTGGGGGCGGTAGTGTCGCGTGGATTGATGACGGCGGCGCCTTACGGGTCGGGCCACACAGCGCCGGAGCCGAACCTGGTCCCGTCTGTTATGGTCGCGGTGGACAAGAACCAACAGTGACTGACGCCAATGTCGTGCTTGGATACATGAACCCTGATGCGATTGCCGGCGCCACGCTGCGTATCGATCGCCAAGCGGCGTGGGATGCGATTGCTCAAAAAATTGCCAATCCTCTTACCCTTGAAGTGTTGCCAGCCGCCTACGGCGTTACTCAGGTCGCCAACGCAACGATGATGCGCGCGTTACGTGCAGTGTCGACTGAGCGCGGACGAGACCCGCGTGAATTCACCTTGATTGCGTTCGGAGGGGCCGGCCCGATTCACGCCGCAGCGTTGGCGGAAAGCTTGGATATCTCGCGAGTCCAGATCCCACTGTTCCCGGGACTCTTCAGCGCATTAGGGTTGCTGCTTGCGGATTATCGGCACGATTATCTCCATAGCGTGGTGTCTGCGCTGAATGCGGTCGATCCACAGTCGATCTTGCACCAATACAAAGAACTCGAAGCTGCAGCGCAAGAAGAATTAGTGCAAGAAGGCGTTTCTCCAGAATCGATTCGTTTCGAACGGCAAATCGATCTGAAATATGGGTATCAAGTGTCTGAACTGAGCTTGCCTTTTCCTACGAATGTCGGTTCGGTTGAACTCTTGGGCAATCTCACACAATTGTTTACCGATGCGCATAGACAGGCCTTCGGCTATGACCAAGATGACCCCATCGAGTTGGTGAATCTTCGTTTGCGCGCGTTGGCCTCGGCTGGACGCGTCCGTTTTGCTGATCTGGTGGCGCGAGTTCCTGCCGAATCGTCTTCTCGGCGTATTATGCGATCAGCTTATTTTGGTCCCGCCCATGGCTTATTAGAAACGCAAGTGCTCCGTCGGGGCGACATCTCGGGGAACGTCGTTGGTCCTCTCATTATCGAAGAGTCGGATACGACGGTGGTTGTGCCGCCACGATGGTCAGTCCAAAGAGACAGCCAGGGAAACTTGATATTAGAGAAGAGATGAAGAAGCATTCTTCAGCAGAGTTTCGCCTCTTGTTATGCGTAGGCCAGACTGATAGGAATTTGCGATAACTTAGGGACGAGAGTGGGAAATGCTCAAGTCTCATAGATTTTGCGGTTCTACAACGAGAAGAAGGAGGGATCTGTCATGATTAAACTTAAATCCATTCGTCATACTGGCGTGCCTGTGATGGATGTCGATAAAGCCAAAGCCTTCTATGGGGATATTCTGGGCTTTCAAGAGATTCCACGTCCGGAGATCCGTGGCGTTCCTGGCATCTGGTACGAATGCAACGGTACACAAGTGCACATCATTGGTCAGCGCAACGAAATGGCGGCTCAAGGACTTCCTGGCATTGGCACGCACATCGCACTGCATGTCGAGGACTTTGAAGAAGCGAAACGTGTCCTAACGGAGCAGGGGATTGAGTTCAAAGAATTTATGCCGCCGCCCCACATTGGCAACGCACCTGTACTCTTCGTCAAAGACCCGGATGGCAATGTCGTTGAGTTGCGGGCTGAAGCTTAAGTCTTTACAAGAAGTTTACCAACATTCTGTGATGTTTTTGTGGAGGAGTGCTCTATCTTTAGCTCCTCCGCTGATTCCCCTCACGAGGTGCAGTATGCGCATCGAAATTCATCCCAAGCCCGATGGTATGCAACATATTAACTTGATGTTCTGCGAAGAAGATCCTGGACCAGAGGATCTGTGGGTGCAGGGAATGTTGAATGATTTTCCCGTACCGCCGAAGCGGATTCTCGATTGGGAACGTGAAGGTCGTCAGTACAAAGTGCTGCAATACGGACAGTGCGTTATTGGGAATGCCTTCTTCTATATCGAAAAACATAAAGGCATAGTTGATAAAATTCGTGCGTATTGCCACGAAGAGTTTGCCAACTCGACTCTAAGCAGAGATCAACTTTTTGAACTGATTTCTGAGATTGCCCTAGAGTTCAACCAAGAGGCAAGATTTACCGTTGATGGCAGCAGTGAGCTGACTATTGCAATCGATCTTGAAAAAGTACGACAAAGAGTGCGAGAAAGATTAGAGTCTGCCTCCAATAGCACGCAACCCACAACACAAACTGTGTGAAGGCGAACAGCAAAGAGAGAGTTTTCTTTTACCGGAAAGAGAAATACATGCCAGGAGTACAAGGAAAAGTTGCCTTTATTACCGGAGCGGGGTCAGGGATTGGGCGGGCAACGGCAAGAGTATTGTCCCAAGGCGGAGCAGACCTTGTCATTTGTGATATTAATCTGGCTGGGGCCGAAGCCACGGCTCATGAGGCGACGGCTGCTGGTCGGCGCGCACTAGCCTTTCGGGTCGATGTGACAAATCTGGCTGAAGTTGAAGCCGCTGCAACCAAAGCCCAGAACGAACTGGGTAAAGTTGA
This sequence comes from uncultured Enterobacteriaceae bacterium, assembly GCA_964618735.1. Classification (GTDB taxonomy): domain Bacteria; phylum Desulfobacterota; class Binatia; order Bin18; family Bin18; genus SYOC01. The sequence continues at coordinate 3,644 of CAZUFQ010000222.1, read as the reverse complement.
TATCCTCCTCAGTAACGCTGGTATCGCTGAACAAGTCGCATTTACCGAGATGACAGAAGCGCAGTGGGACCGCATGTTCAGTGTCCACTTAAATGGGACCTATAACTGTTTCCGTGCGCTACTGCCTGGCATGCGCACCCGCAATTGGGGGCGCTTGATCAGCACTTCATCTATGGGGGCGTTTACCGGCGGAGTGCGGTTGGTTCATTACTGTGCTGCAAAAGCGGGGATTGCCGGACTGACGATTGCCATGGCGAGTGAATTGGCGCGCACCGGGATTACTGTTAATGCCGTGGCTCCGGGAGTCATTGATACCCCAATGTTACAAGATAATCCGCAGCGCTGGGTTGAACGTATGACCAAAACGATTCCTATGCGAAAACTCGGGAAGCCCGAAGATATTGCGTATGCCGTTGCTTATATTGCTTCGGACGAGGCGGGGTTTTTGACTGGACAGATCCTGAGCCCCAACGGTGGTTCTTACATGAAGTGGTGTTGAGATGCGATTAAAAGGAAAAGTGGCAATAGTTACCGGGTCCGGGTCAGGATTGGGAAAAGCGACCGCTCTGCTGTTCGCCAAGGAAGGCGCGAAAGTTGTGGTAACGGATATCAGCCAGCGCAGAGCTGAGACTGTGGTTGAAGAAATTATTGGCAAGTCACGTAAGAAAAAAGCAATTGCTCTTCGCGCTGATGTTGCGAAAAAGGATGAAGTTGACGCCATGGTGGCCCAGGCGCGCAAGCAGTTCGGACCGATCAATATTCTTGTCAACAATGCAGGCATCGGGCAGATTAAAGACTTTCTTGATATCTCTCCAGAAGAATGGCAGCGTATGCTCGACATCCACGTGAAGGGAACTTTTCTTTGTTCTCAAGCGGTTATTACTGATATGATTGCAGCTAATAGTGGAAGAATTATCAACACTGCTTCTGTCGCTGGCATGGAAGGCGGTCCGCAAAACGCCCATTATGCGGCGGCCAAAGCTGCGATTATTGGCTTTACTCGGTCTCTGGCTTTGGAATTTGCGCGCTCCAATATTACCGTCAATGCCGTTGCTCCTGGGTTGATTGACAACATTCTCCGAGCCGTTCAGGGGCAAGCGGAAGGATCGACTGTAGCTGGCAATATCTCGAGCGGCAAAGCTGAACAGGTAATGAACTTTTTCTTGCGCCGCATCCCCATGCGCAAACTAGGAACACCAGAGGACATTGCTAACGCGCACTTGTATCTTGCTTCCGACGAGGCTGCGTATGTCACCGGACAAGTACTGAGTCCAAATGGTGGATATGTTCTATGAACCTTCTCAAAGAAGTTCATCAAATTCTGGTAAAGCTTCACTAAGTGGATTGGTCCTTGACCGTTACTTTTTCGGCGTTTACTGTTGCTACGAATCCAGAGGAGGCTGCAATTGGCTGCACTAACTGCACCATCTCGTTACTTCACTGAAGAGCACGAAATGTTCCGCGAACAAGTGCGGAACTTTGTCAATAAAGAAGTGCTTCCCCATATCGATCTGTGGGAAGAAGAACAACTGTTTCCGAAGTCGTTGTATCGCCGGATGGGAGAGCTAGGCTTTCTGGGCATTCGCTATCCAGAGCAATATGGCGGCAGCAACGGCGATATCTGGATGACGCTGGCCTTCTGTGAAGAGTTGTGTCGTTGCCATGCGTTTGGGTTGCCAATGAGCGTGCTGGTGCACACTGATATGTCTTCAACGCATATCGCCCGGTACGGAACTGAGGAACAAAAGCGACAATATCTAGTCCCGATGATTACTGGTGAGAAAGTTTGTGCGATCGGAGTATCAGAGCCGGCGGCTGGTTCCGATGTCGCCGGGATTCAAACGACGGCTGTACGCGACGGTGATTCGTACGTTCTTAATGGTTCGAAAATTTTTATTACTAATTCTGTTCATGCTGATGTCTTTTGCGTAGCCGCCAAGACGCAAAAAGATCAAGGCCATAAGGGAATCTCGATGTTCATCGTGGAGCGCGAGACTCCGGGGTTCCGTTTAGCAAAGAAACTCAAGAAGCTCGGCAATAATACTTCTGACACTGGTGAGCTCGTATTTGAAGACGTTCGCATTCCCCGTCGGAATCTGATCGGTGATGAAGGAAAAGGTTTTTACTACATCATGGGGAATTTTCAAGATGAACGTTTGCTTGCTGCTAGTATGGCGGTGAGCGCCGCACAGCAGGCGCTGGAAGACACGATTCGTTACACTCGGGAACGAAAGACGTTTGGTAAGCGGGTTTTTGATCATCAAGCCGTGGCGCATCGGTTGGCTGATCTGGCTACAGAGCTCGAAGCCGCGCGACAATTGACCTATTACGCGGCAGATCTCCTACAGCGCGGAATTGACTGTAATACGGAAGTGTCGATGGCGAAGCTATTTGCGAGTGAGGTCGCTAATCGCATTGGTTATGACTGCCTGCAATTTCATGGTGGATACGGTTACATCCAAGAATTTCCCATCGAACGTTTCTATCGTGATATTCGTATCTCTCCGATCGGCGGCGGCACCTCGGAGATTATGCGTGATATTATTGCTCGGCGTGGGTTGGATCGCGATTAGGTAGTGGTGTGGAGAACCGAGAGGGGTCTCCCTGATGGCAATGGGGTGGTTTGTGGTTGTTGGTTGTGGAGGAACGTTTGCCCTCAGGCTCAACAGAAGAGGAGCGGAGGCGGAGGTATGTGGAGGTTGGACCTATGGCTGCGATGCTGGAAGTCGAAGTCCCACAGGAGGTGTTTAGTCGTCGTATTCAGCCGTTCGGCATTGCCTTAGCAGAAGTTTCGTGGCGGGTAAAAATGTTTACGCATGATGGCATCGTACTCGCCGCTCTCTACTTAGAAGAACCAAATCTCATTATTGCTTTTTCTTTTTGGCCGCACGTGGAATCGGCGCGGCAACACTTTAAGGGCGTCTTCGAGATCAGCTTGTTCAGTTCCGAGAATCCCGAAAGTCGGGTTCGCTTAGAAGTGCAACTTGACGCTGTGACTGTCGAAGAATTGTTTATGGCGGCGGAATTGATCAACGCTCACCCCACGCGCGCCAGCGCCCGACGCGCTGAGAAACATTTTACTGGGTTTCTTGGCGCGAGTTTTCCCGATTCGATCATTGCGTGGGCGCAATCGTACAGCTGGCGACAAGAACCGCGGATGAGTGACGGCGGACTTCCAGTGCGAGTGGGGTAACGAGTAGTGAGGATTGAGTAGAAAAACTTGCGGCTTAAGGACGCCCTTGTAAGTTAGTCCTTTTCTCTGGAGACGCTTGTGGCAGACTTGTTGCCCGAAATAGCTAACCGTAAAAGTCCGCGCGCGTTTCAGACGCGACCGGTCGAAGAAGAAAAAATCCAGCTCCTTTTGCAAGCATTCCAATGGGCCCCTTCGTCGTACAATAAGCAGCCCTGGCGCATCGTGATCGCCTCTGATTCTGTCGTGCTGACCAAGATGCACGAAGGCATCATGACCGGAAACCGGCGTTGGGCAGTCAAGGCTCCCGTATTGGCTGTCATCGTATCGAAATTAGAGGCCGATGATGTACGACACGACAACGCCATACCGTATTATCTGTACGACTGTGGGCAAGCGACGATGAGTCTGGTGCTGCAAGCCGAACACATGGGTTTACGCTGTCACCAAATGG
>CAZUFQ010000221.1:0-9155 GCA_964618735.1 uncultured Enterobacteriaceae bacterium | reverse complement strand
TGCAAGCGAGCCGACGCGCGGTCGAAGACGTGATGGCCGAAAGCGAGATCTCCTATCGTGAACAGCAACGGATCGCCGAGAATTTGAGAAGCGGTCTACCCTTTCCCGGGGCCGAGTTTCTGTTGCCTTATCTCTATTCTACTTTGGAGAGCGTTGCAGACTATCTTCCTGCCAACACCATCGTATGTATGGTCGATCCAGGTAGTAGCGAGGCCGGGCTTGAGACTTACTCTGAACGGCTTGAGGCGTACGCTGTTGATGCTCAAGCTGCCGGACGTTTTGCGCCCCCTCCGGCGCGGTTATTTTGCGCGGGCCATGATGTTGCGGCGCAGCTGGAGACCCATCGCACGATTGCTCTGGTAGGATTGGAGAATGTTGACACTGACCTGACCGCGTCGTCAATGTTGCTCACCGACCTCAAGTCGCAGCCCCATACCAAAGGAGGGGAGCGCAGTCTCGCGCCGCTGGCGGGGCGCATCGCCCAGTGGCAAGAAGACGGGGTGCGGGTGTTGCTGGTCGTCTCAAACTCTGTGCAAGCCGGCCATTTGCAGCATCTCCTGCTTGGACACGAACTGCGCCTGCCGGTGCTGTCCGAGCCGAAATGGGAAACAGAGACGACCACGCCCGGCGCCGCGATCGTCGTCGGCCATCTCTCCCAAGGCTTTCTTCTCCCCGCTGATCGCTACGCTTTTGTGACCGAGGAGGAAATTTTTGGTGAAAAGCGTCATCGTCGCCGGTCTCGTCCACGACCGGTAGCTGACTATTTGACGGGACTCAGCCAACTCTCGGCCGGCGACTTCGTGGTCCATGTCGATCATGGCATCGCCAAATATCAAGGGTTGCGCCACTTGAACGTAGGGGGCATGGAGGGCGATTACCTCCATCTGGAGTACGCGGGTGGCGATCGTCTCTATTTACCGGTCGAACGTATCAACTTAGTACAAAAATACACCGGCGCTGACGGTCGCGCCCCGGCGTTGGACAGGCTCGGCGGTCAGAACTGGGAGAAGACCAAACGGAAAACGCGTGAAGCGATCTTAGTGATGGCTCGGGAGCTGTTAGAAATTCACGCTGTACGCGAGAGCACCGAGCGACCGCCGGTAGCGCAGCTCAATGATGATTACGAAGAATTTGTCGCCCGGTTTCCCTTTGAAGAGACCAGTGGTCAGCGCACCGCCATTGAAGACGTGATCACAGATTTGCGCAATGATAAGCCGATGGATCGCCTAGTCTGCGGCGATGTAGGCTACGGCAAGACGGAGGTGGCGCTGCGCGCGGCGTTTCTGACAGTGCAGAACGGCCAGCAAGTCGCGCTTCTGGTGCCCACGACTATTTTGGCGCAGCAACACGCCGAAACTTTCTCGCGTCGTTTCGCCGATTATCCCATGCGGGTTGAACTCTTGAATCGATTCCGTTCGGCGCAGGAGGTGAAAGCGACGATCCAGGGGCTGGCTTCCGGCGCCGTCGATATTGTCATTGGCACTCATCGGCTCTTGCAGCGCGACGTCCTCTTCAAAAACCTCGGCTTGATTATTATTGACGAAGAACACAGGTTCGGCGTCACGCACAAGGAGAAAATTAAAAAACTGCGCCACTTGGTGGACGTTTTGACATTGTCAGCTACTCCCATTCCTCGCACTCTTAATATGGCGTTGATGGGTATGCGCGACTTGAGCGTCATTGAAACACCGCCAATGGACCGGCAAGCGATCCGTACGTACGTCTCTCGATATGATGATAGTCTGGTGCGCTCGGCAGTCTTGAATGAACTCAGTCGCGGCGGGCAAGTCTTCTTTGTCCACAATCGCGTCGAGACGATCGAAAAAATGGCCCGCCAGCTCCGTGAACTCGTACCCGAGGCGACGATTGTGGTTGGTCATGGGCAGATGCCTGAGCATGAACTTGAAAAAGTCATGCTGGATTTTCTTCATCACCGCGCTAATGTGTTGCTCTGTTCTTCCATCATCGAATCCGGCCTCGACATCTCGACAGCGAACACCATCATTATCAATCGGGCCGACCAGTTTGGTCTGGCGCAGCTCTACCAGTTGCGCGGGCGCGTCGGGCGGTCAGCGGTGCGCGCGTACGCGTACCTGCTTATTCCAGGGGAGCATCTCTTGACCGAAGACGCTCGCAAGCGCTTAGAAGTGCTGCAAGAGCTCGACGATCTGGGCAGCGGCTTCCGGCTGGCGGCGCATGACTTAGAAATTCGCGGGGCCGGCAACTTGTTGGGGAAAGAACAGCACGGCAACGTTGCGGCGGTGGGGTTCGAATTGTACGCCCAGATGTTGGAAGAGACCGTGCGCGAACTCAAAGGCGGCGCTATTCAGGTGCAGATTGAACCGGACATTCAGATCGGCCTGCCCGCCTACATTCCCGAAGCCTATATTCCTGATGTCAACCAACGGCTGGTGTTCTATAAAAAACTCGCCAACGTCGCTGATCGCAGGGACCTCGAAGATCTTGCTTACGAGATGGAGGATCGTTTCGGTCCGCTGCCGGAACTCGTGCTCACATTTATCGAAGTGATGGACCTTCGTCGGGTGCTGCGAGAATATCTTGTGGCCGGCGTCTACCGTAGAGCCGACAAGGTGACCTTACACTTCCATCCCGATGCTACTATCAAAGGCGAGCGGTTAGTTGCTTTTGTACAAAAGAACAAGGGACGATCACAGCTCAGTCCCGACTTGCGTCTCACGTTTTCTCTCAAGCCCGAAGAAGATGTGATGATGGCAGTCAAAACGCTTTTGCAGACGCTGAGCGAAGCGGCGTAGTTGCTACCAAATGCGAGTTAACCCGTAGGCGTCAAGCTGTGGATCGACGCTGACAATGGGAATCTGTTCGTATAACGACTGCGCTACCAGCATGCGGTCGAATGGGTCTTTGTGATGGGACGGGAGTTCTGCTTGAACACTGGCGTATTCTACCGAGATTGGGAGAATTGTTAGACTGAGGTCCGAGATGGCCTGCGATATCCACTGGCGGTACGGCATGGACAACTCCAACTTTTTTGACCCCACCTTGATTGCCAACTCCCAGATTGAACCGGCGCTCAACAACAGCTCGTTCATTGGGTCTTGCAGTTCGGCAACCGCTTGAGAGCCAAGTTGCGCCGGATCGTCGACGGCCCAGATCAATGTATGGGTGTCGAGCAGCAGCTTCACTCCATATACTCCTTAAAGTCATCGAGCGGCGCGTCAAAATCGGGAGCTATGTACTTGACTGATCCTCGCATCGTGCCGAGTTTGCGTTGCGCTTTGCTCTTCACGGGTAAGAGCCGCGCCACGGGCTGCTGATTGTCCGTGATAACGACCTCTTCACCAGGAGCAAGCTTAGAGACTATTTCTGTGAGATGCGTCTGGGCTTCTTCGATAGTGACTGTTGTAGACATGATGCTCTTCCTCTCAGTTTTCAGCCAGACGGTTAGTATAGGGTCTCCTCTTCCCTCGCGGGAGGGGGACAGGGTGAAGGGGCCATCAACTCCCTCATTCCATATCCTCCTTGAAGTCTTCAAGCGGGGCGTCGAAGTCCGGGGCCATCCAGTGTTTCGTGTCCTTTGCCGATCCCGGCTGACATGGCCAACTAGTTCGGGACGGCTGGGTGACGACTGCGACCGGCTCACCTTGCGAAGTTAACACGAGTTCTTCGCCAGGAACCATTCCCTCGACTAGTTCTCGTAGATGGCTTTTCGCAGCGTCAAACGGCAAGGTGCGTGACATTCTATATTCTCCTTCGTGACATTCTGCGTTCTCGTTAATCTTAAGACGGCTCCTTGGTCACCACCAAGCCGCTACCGCGCAACATCGGCGAACCGTCAATAGCGCACACGGCCGCCGCGTCGGGAATCTGTCGCTTTTCAGCGCGCCCCGTGACCTGAAATACAGCTTCGGCAATGTGGCCCATGCCGTGCAGCCGTCCTTCACTCAAGCTGCCGCCAAACGTGTTCACTGGCAGTTCTCCTTCGAGCGCAATGCGCCCGTCCTGAATGAATTGGTGCGCCTCGCCTCTTCCACAGAAGCCCGCCGCTTCCAGCCAATAAATCGTGGACGGGCTGAATCCATCGTACAATTCAGCGGCATTCATATCTTGCGGACCCAGCCCGGAGGAAGCCCAGAGCTTTGTTGCTAAGGACTGACCACACTCGATGTAGTCGTCGACCGAGTAATGAAAGAGTGTTCGCCGGCGGCTCGTGTTTTGTCCATAGCCAGCGATGTAAGCTGGCGGATTCCGCAGATCCTTCGCTCGCTCTGCTGTGGTTAGCACGATAGCGACGCACCCTTCCACCGGAATGTCACAATCGAAGAGACAGAGCGGCTCGGCGATCCACCGGGACGCCAGATAATCGTCTCGCGACATGGGAGTGTTGTAGAAAAAGGCGCGAGGATTCAAATTGGCGTTGCAACGACTATTGACGACAAAGGTGGCCAGATGTTCGCGCGTCGCTCCATACTGACGCATGTAGCGTTGCCATTGCATAGCGTGCCACTGAAAAATGCTGGTGGAGCCGTAGGGAGCGATGAACTGGGCTTCACCCGAAGCGCGATTACTCGTCCAGGCTCCGTAACGACCGCGCGGCTGGTGCAGTGCTCGCCAGATCAAGACATAATCACAAGCGCTGGCAATGAGCGCGTTGACAGCTTCAATAACCGGGCTGGCGATCATACCAGCCTCAATCTGCGCGTACCAACGAATGTCAGCAGCTAGCGGCAAGTGGTTCAGGATGTACATGACGCTGACAATATCCTCGCCGTCTCGACTGCCGGCTCCAAGCGCAGGCAATTCTGGATACGTTGTCAAACCATCGATTTGCTCCGGCGCTACTCCAGCATCCTCTATGGCTGCCCGACAGGCGTCGATCGCCAACAGACCGAGCGGTTTTTGCGAATGGCGGGTGAGCTGTGAATAGCCGACCCCGACGATGGCCGTTTTTCCTTTACCTGACCACATAACTTTTCCTCAGATGATGCGAAACTGCGGCAGTGTGATTTCTTCGTTTACTTTATCAAAATATACTTCCACTCGTTTGCCGATCTGCACGTTTTCCCGCTCAGACCCTGGCGCGTACGCGACCATGAATAAGCGCGGCTGTTCGTCAAGTTCCACGAGAATGTTGAGGTAGGGCGTCTGATCTTCAAAACCCGCAATGTTTTGTTGATGCATGACGCAATAGCTGTAAATCGTGCCGCGACCGCTGACCGGGGTGAAAGTGAGTTGCTGTGATTGGCAGGCGTCGCACGCCGTTCGCGGCGGGTGATTAAAATAGCCGCACCCGTCACAGCGTTGCACGGCCAACTGGTGTTGTTTGGCGGCTTCCCAAAATGGGCGAGTCAATTCGTCCGGAGCCGGAAGGGGTTTCGCCGTACGTTCAGCCATACACTACTCCTCTACTATCGCAATCCTGCTTGCTTCATTAACGGCAGGACTTTCTCGCCGAAGTATGTGATTTCTTCGTTGTAGTCGAGCCAGCATAGAATCATGCCTTCAACGCCAATCTTCGAGAGTTTCACAAGTTCATCCACTACTTGCTCAGGCGTTCCAATCATTGGATACCCGCCCCAGCCGGCGATGAAGTTCTCTGCGAACTGGGTGAGGTGCTGCTCGGTGAACGACCCGCTTTCGACGCCCAGCAAATTCAGGATGATGCGCGTCGCTTCCCAGTCGCCTTTCTCGATAATATAGCGATGTAGTTGTCGTGCTTCTTTCTCGGTGTCCCGACAACAGACGAGACCATAGCTCATCACCCCAATCTCTCGCTTATACTCCCGAGCCGCAATACGTTTGACATCGTCCGCTGCCGCTTTGCCGTTCTCTAAGGTGTCGATTGAGATGAAATTGAAATCGACCTCGCGCGCCGAGAAATCTTTCCCGGCCGGAGAAAAGCCGGCGTTGATCAACACCGGATAGGGCTTCTGCACGGGCTTCGGGAGCAGATAACCGTCTTTTACACGGAAGTATTCACCTTGATGATCGAAGTGTTGCTCCGTCCAGAGACGTTTGACGACCTGAATCCATTCCCCGGCGTATTTATAGCGGGTCTCATGGTCCATCTGTTTGACGCCGAACATTTCCATTTCCGGCGTGAACCAGCCGCAGACAACGTTAAGACCCCAACGTCCTTCGGAGATGTGGTCAACAGTAGCTCCTTGTTTTGCAGCGACAATCGGATGAACAGTCGGGACATGCGACGTAGAAAAAATCATAATGTTCTTGGTCTGCGTCGCCATGGCCGCCGCCCAGGTGTAGACTTCCATGCAGTCACCGTTGAAATCGGTCGTGCCGCCAAACCCGCGCCAGCGTCCCACTGGCACCAACAGCTCGAACCCCAAAGCATCTGCTTTCTGAGAGATCGCCACGCTGTGTTTGTAGGTCGGCTCGAACGTGGTCTCTGCATGACTGATCGTACAGCCGTTGCTGCAATTCTGCCCAAAGACGCCAAGCTTCATCTTCTTATCGTTGAACACGGGAACGTGTTTTCTGCGGTATTCCATCAGTTCGGTTGCATTCATGGCCGTATTCCCTCTATGGTCAAGGGCTATGCATAGGCTTGATATCTACATCTGTACGAAAAGCAAGTGTACGGCGAAAAAGGCGCTGCTCAAACTCAGGACGGCTGATACAGAAGCCGGTTCGTACAATGGTCCGGCCTTGCTCAATGCTGTTTGTCAGTTAATTGAACAGAAACAGCTCGATGATCAAGTGGCAGTTCATGAGGCCGCATGCATGGCGGGTTGCCCGGTCGGGCCACGACTCGACATGATCGTTGGCTCCCGGCGGATTATGTACTTCCAGCGTAAGAATCCGACTGGACGGGAAGACTTGATCAGTTGGGTCTCTGTCGAGAGCGTTGAAGCGGCGATTGACTCACAGCTGCGAGAAATCTGATCGACTATGACCTTCGATGAAATCCTCGCGCAAGTGACCGAGTTGTTGCAACGTGAAACCCGCGTGGCGTATCGCGTGTTGAAGCGTCGCTTCGTGCTTGATGATGAGTACATCGAAGACCTCAAAGCTGATCTGATTGACGCCAAACGCTTGGCGATTGATGAAGATGGCAAAGTGTTGGTATGGGTAGGTTCTTCGCCAGTTCAAAGTTCCACGTTCCAGATTCCAAGTTCTTCCCAACCCCCAACCCCTAACCCCCAATCCCTAGCAGAGCGGCGGCAATTGACTGTCATGTTCTGCGATCTCGTCGGTTCGACCGCGCTGTCCACACAGCTTGATCCCGAAGAGTTGCGCGAAGTCGTGCAAGCGTACCAACACACCTGCGCGCAGATCATTGCTCGCCACGAAGGATACATTGCCCAGCATCTCGGCGATGGCCTACTTATCTACTTTGGCTATCCCATTGCACATGAAGACGGCGCTCGGCGGGCGGTGCGAGCGGGATTAGAAATTATCGCGGCGCTCCAAAGGCAGACTCCCTCTCCCTGCCAGGGAGAGGGACAGGGTGAGGGTAGTCTACTATCACCTTCTTCTCATTCCCCTCACCCTAGCCCTCTCCCCCAAGGGGCGAGGGAATTTTCGGGAACTCTCTTGAGAGGGGCAAGAGACTTACAGGTCCGTATCGGCATCCACACCGGCTTGGTTGTTATCGGCGAAATCGGCAGCGGGGAGAAACATGAACTGCTTGCGCTGGGCGAGACTCCCAACATCGCCGCGCGTATTCAAGGTCTGGCTGAACCAAATACTGTGCTGATTAGCGCGACGACACGGCGGCTGATCCCGGGGTCTTTCGACTGTCAGTCTATGGGCCCCCGTGAGATGAAGGGGTTATCTGCGCCGATTGAGACGTTTAGAGTTCTCGGGGAAATCCAAGCCGCCAGCTTCCTGGAAGGACAAACGCCGCTGACGCCGCTCATTGGTCGCGAGCAGGAGTGCAGCTTGCTGTTTGATCGCTGGGAACAAGCAAAAGAGAGGCGCGGCCACGTTGTGTTATTGAACGGTGAACCTGGTATCGGCAAGTCACGGCTGGTCCTCGCGTTGACGGAACGATTGCTCAACGAGCCTCATGTCCGGTTTGCCATGCGCTGCTCGCCCTATCATCAAAACAGCGCGTTATATCCTGTCATCGAGAGCTTGCACCAGATGCTGGGATTCGCTCGGGATGATACGCCCTTTGAGAAATTGCACAAGCTGGAGCTCGAAGCGCACAGCCGCATTCCTCAGTCCTCCGAGAGCGTGCCGTTGCTCGCTGCCTTGTTGTCGCTGCCGCATCCGGACGGGTATCCACCTTTGACCTTTACTCCGCAGCGGCAAAAGCAGAAAACACAGGAAGTGATATTAACCTGATTGCTCAAGGAAACCGAGCGACAACCAGTCTTGTCGATTTGGGAGGATCTGCATTGGGCCGATCCCTCAACGCTCGAACTGTTAGGCTTCATTGTTGAACAGGCAGCGATATCGCGCTTATGTCTCGTGTTGACGTTTCGGCCCGAGTTCCGCCCGCCGTGGCCGCTACGCTCGCATTTCACGCAGATTTCCTTGAATCGTTTGGGCCGCCGCCAGGTCGAGGAGATGGCGGCGACTGTGGCGGGAGACCATACGTTGTCGCCTGAAGTGTTGCAGCAAGTTGTGGTGAAAACCGACGGAGTGCCGTTGTTTGTAGAAGAGTTGACCAAGAGTGTCGTTGAATCTGTCGGGTCCGCAGGGGCGCAGCATGCTGCGCCCCTACCATTGGCAATTCCCACCACGCTGCACGATGCCCTAATGGCCCGGCTCGACCGCTTGACAACGGCCAAAGACGTGGCCCAGCTTGCGGCGACGTTGGGGAGAGAATTCTCGTTCGTGCTGCTGCGGGCGGTCTCTCCGCTCGATGAGGAGATGCTCCAACGAGAGCTGACTCGTCTGGTTGACGCCGAATTGCTCTATCAGCGGGGGCTTCCGCCACACACGCTTTACACTTTCAAACACGCGCTGATTCAGGACGTAGCTTATCAAACGCTCCTCAAAAGTACTCGGCAACACTATCACCAACAGATTGCTCTGGTCTTAGAAAACAAATTGCCACAAACGAAAGAGATTCAACCGGAGTTGTTAGCGTATCACTACACCGAGGCGGGCCTCATCGAGCAGGCCATTCCGTATTGGCAACAAGCGGGGCAACGAGCGGTTGAGCACTCGGCCTATTTATAACCGATCACCCCATTCACAAAAAG
>CAZUFQ010000220.1:0-9188 GCA_964618735.1 uncultured Enterobacteriaceae bacterium | reverse complement strand
TCGCTCAAAGCTCTTCACGTCGCCCTAGTCGAACTAGGGGCTTACCTCCATTAACTAGTTAAACTGGCCAAATAGGCAGACGGATTGGATGGATGGATGTGGATAGAGCGCCCATTTTGCGGTCTCCCTTTTTTGGTCGATAGCAGGAGTGTCTCGGATCCTACCCAACGACCCGCTTCCCTATTACCCAATAGATTCGCGGACTATATGCTGATGCTACATATATTGTCAACCTTCGGATTCTTAGGTTGCTCTTGTATAACACCTCTGGACACACTTACTTTGTGATTTCCTACTCGAAGGTAATGCTCGGCGTGGGTCTCCCGACCCCGCCGAGAGCGTCGACCGTAGGTCTCCAAGGCAGCTTGTGGCGCGGTCAGGAGACCGGCCACAGCGTAGTCGCCCCTCGCGATAACAGCTATCAGCCGTAGCGCGCCCCACGCGCACGAAAAAAGCAGAGAGCAAGGCAGACGTGCGCACAGCGCACGCTACCCCCGTTCAGGCTCTATACTTTTGTCCTTTGGAGTGCGGGAGCACCGCTCCCGCTTTGGCTGAGTAGCGGTCCCGGTTGCACACCAACATCCGGAACTCGGCAGTGAAAGCGCCGTCAAAGCCGGCGCACTCCAAATCTGCGCCTCCGGCGCTAAGAGCTTGTCCACGATTTGAACATTTAAACAAACGTACTCTGGACAGTATTGGTCTTGTCCGCCGGTGCGACGAAAAACACGGGTGAACAAGTCACCCGTGGCACCCAAAAAGCTAGTCTGTGGCGCGGTCAGAAAACTGGCCACAGCCGAGCGCGCTCCCGATACAGCTTGTCGTAGCGTGTTCTTCTCTCCTCGGCACCACGGAGTATATGGGCATAATCTCTTTCGACCTCTTCCCGATGGAGTTGGATATAGTCGACCGCTGCATCGAGTTGCTGATCCGACAGAAGGAGATGCTCCTTGATGAATTCGCGATCACAACCACTGTTGAGATGATCAAGGATAACGTAGACCGTCGTTCTTCTTCCGCTAATACACGGTCCTCGGTCGGTTTCGACAATGAGTGGGGTTGCCGTTGCCATGTGACTCATATCTTCCTCCTGAAACAACAAGCGCGTATGGGGTCGTGACCCACCCTACGATCTCCCCTTCCAGGGCGTCAATTGCGCGCTTATCAGCTGTCAATCATCCTTTCCACACTATGATTTTTTGCCAGCTTGGTCGCGCTGAGAGCCGTTGCCAGTACGCGTCGACGATGGGCCACGCGGAGAGATCCGCGCCGAGATCTTTCGCTAAGTAGACATAGGGCAGCATAGCGATGTCCGCTACAGAAAATGTTTCACCAATGTAGTCTCGTCCAGACAACGCGTTTTGCAGGATGCCCATATTAGTTCGGACTTCCGACCACAATTGTTCTATAGCGTTTGCGTCTTGTTTCTCTGGCGGCGTGAAACGGAGCTGACGAACCAGAAGTGAGAGCGGCGGACGAAACGTCGTCTGCTCAAAGAGCAGCCACTGGAACATGCGGGCGCGGTTCTGGACCCCGACGGCGAGCAGGTTTAGCGCAGAAAATTTCTCAACCACGTACTGGATGATCGCGTTCGACTCCCAGAGGATGAAGCCGTCATCATTGATGGTGGGGACTTTGCCGTTGGGATTCAGTTGCAAATACTCTGGATTCTTCTGGTCGCCTTTCACCAAGTCGAGCTTCACAAGTTGATACGGCGCCCCAACCTCTTCGAGCGCCAGGTGAACTTTGCGTCCGTTGCCTGACATGGGAGATGTATATAATGTGAACATATTTCCTCCCTTACACGATGCCTTTCTGCCGCAGCAGATTCAGGATCACGTCCAGACTATGCGTGCGCAATTTTACCTTGAGCTGATCGTACAACGTAAAATTCGCCAAGCGCAGAAACGGCTCCCCATGAACAAAGTCAACAATATTGATACAGCCGAAATCCTGCTCAATATTGAACAGCCGACCGCTCGTGACTCCTATCGCATAGGAGAGCAAGGCGTTGTTAAAGCCGCCGTGCGCCACCACCAGGAGCGTTTGCCAATCGTCTTGAATCAACATCGAGTTGACGAACTCGACAGCACGTTCGCGCACTTGACGGAAACTTTCGCCGCCGAGATAGGGCTCGTCCCAACTCGTCTCGGCCGCTTTAAAAAAGCGCTGCACTTCATGGAAAATATCGGCGATACTCTTCCCTTTTGTTCCGATTTCACTCGGTGTGATTTCTTGCAAGTCAGGAGAAAGCAGGACGTCGAGCCCATGTTCTTGCGCGATGATGCGAGCAGTTTCTTGCGCCCGCGCGAGCGGGCTCGCATAGACACGGTCGATTGGGACACTCCGAAACAGCAAGGCGGCAGCGGCGATTTGTTCGCTGCCGCGCTCTGTCAGGGCGCCGTTACCGATCGCGCCTTCGTTGACTTCCGATTGATACAGCGTCTCGCCGTGACGCATCAAGTAAATGCGGCGTCCATCCATAACTGACTCCGTTCTATTTCTTGCCGGCAAACGGTTTGTCTCGATCGCGCAGCGCATCTTTCAAGCCACGCTCACCCATTTTTTTGACTTCGTTCTTGACGGTCACCGTCTGATGCGCGATCACATCAAACTCCATGGCTGATTGTTCAGCCGAGTAGATGCCCATGTTTTCTACGAATCGGTTCGTAGCAGCCTTGTGTAAGGTCAAGAGATCCACCGGCACCATCGCCACTCGACGCGCGTAGGAGAGGACTTCTTCTTCAAGCTTTTCGCGGGGAAACACCCGATTGATCAAACCATTTTCTAGCGCTTCTTGCGCATTCATTGAATCGCCCGTGAAGAAATATTCTTTGGCTTTGCGAATCCCGATCAAGTAGGGCCACAGTGACAACGTCGGCAACACCCCAAGCGAACGGCCAGCTGGATGGCCAAACTGGGCGTCGTCCGCCGCAAAAACGAGATCACAATGACCGACGAATTCGGTGGCTCCAGCAAGGCAGAAGCCATGCACTTGCGCGATGGTCGGCTTCGGCAAAGTCCAGAGTCGTTGCCAGCGTTGCACGATTTTGCGCATGCCCAGGCGGTCGCTTGTGACGGTGAACCCGCCAGACCCACTGACCGGCTGGAGATCGTAGCCAGCGCAGAAGGCGCGCCCAGCGCCACGGATGATGAGGACGCTTGCTTCATTGTTATTCTCAAACTCGTCCAAGGCGCTGTCTAAGTCTGACAGCAGCTGACGGCTCATCGCGTTGAGCTTTTCCGGACGATTTAGGGTAACGCGGAAAATCTTCTCTTCAACCTTCTCGTAAATGATGGCTTCGTATGACATGTCCACCCTCCTTATGCATTATGTAAGGAAACTTCTATCGCGTTATGCCTACCACACGCCTGCTGGGGTTGCCTAGAGCGGGAGAGTGTGGAGGCAACCCGTGACCTCGTGCCCAGGCTCTGCCTGGGCACGCACTGTCTGGTAAGTTCCGTTGTCCTCGTACCTAGTGCAGTTTCAGCATACCTCTTGGGGAATACCACTGTAGGGGTCCGATTCATCGGACCCACCCAAGGGCTTGATTAATCAAGCCCCTACCTCTGCGGTGACCGCATCGAGGAGTACGATATTCCCCAACAGGTTTCCTGCAGATGCACTAGGCAGAGCCTGGGTACGAGCGGGAGGCGGGTTTGATTTATCGTCTAAAAGTGTGCTCAGTATGAAATCACACTCTTGACAACCCTTCTATCTGAGGAGGACAATCCTCTGCATCTTTACCGGAGGGGAATTCATGGCGGACTCAGGCAAGATTTTGGCTGGTTTTCTCGCGCCGCATCCTCCCCATCTTGTCTATGGGGAAAATCCCGCACGGAACGAACCGCGCTCAACTGGCGGCTGGGAAGTGTTACGGTGGGCGTATGAAAAGTGCCGCGAGAAGATTAAGGCTTGGAAACCCGATGTCATCCTCGTCCACAGTCCCCACTGGATGACGATTGTTGGTCATCACTTCTTGCACGTGCCACACTTGCAAGGTCTCTCAGTCGATCCGATCTTTCCCCACATTTTTCGGTATCAATACAACATGGATGTCGATGTAGAGCTTGCCGACGCGTGTTTCGAGGAGGCCCAACAAGAGGGATTAGTAGCGAAGAAGATGACCAACCCGAATTTTCGGGTGGACTATGGGACCATCGTGTCTTTACACATGCTCAATCCCGATTGGGACATTCCCATTCTTGGCGTTTCGGCGAACAACTCGCCTTATTTCTATTCGACAGAAATTGGTCAGGAGCAAATGAGTAAACTGGGGCGCGCCACGGCGCGCGCTATCGCCAAAACCGGACGCCGCGCGGTGCTGGCCGCAAGCAACACCCTCTCTCATCTGCATTTTGATCGCGAGCCTGAACTGATTGAAGATATGAACAAAGAAGTCATCTTTAATAACAACCAGTATCAGTGGGACATGCGCGTGCTTGAGTTGATGCGCAAAGGAAAGACCGAGCAGCTCATGACGATCTTGCCGGAATTTATGGAAAAGACGGCGGCGGAAGTGAAATCCGGCGGACTCACCTGGATGCTGTCCGCTATGGGATTCCCTTCGATTCCGGCGCAGGTACATGGCTACTGGACGGTGATCGGCACCGGCAATGCTGTAGTAGAATGGGACCTGACGCAACAAGCCGCATAGGAGAGCGAGAGCGAAGGTCTTGACGTAATGTCGCTAGACAGGTATTTCCATCCCTGGAAGATATTTCCACGGAAAAACTAAAAAGACAAGCCTTCAAGTTGTAACAAAGAGTTGTGGCGAATAAGCAGAAAGTCTACAAGGCAGATTACCCTATCCGGGATAAAGCCGCAGTGCTGATAGGATGTACAGCCCGAGATATCGACAATTTTGTCGAGCGGGCACTCAAAGAGTTTAACATTAGCCAGGCGCAATTAGGCGTTTTGCATTTCCTGGATACTGAAGCAAAAGAGCAAATGACCGTGAATCAACTGCGCGAGGTGCTGATCGACGATAGTCCCAACGTCTCTCGTATATTGAACAAAATGGTGGACAAGGGGCTGGTGCGCAAGGAACGACAGAAAGACGATCAGCGGGTGGTGCATATCGCCCTCACAGAGAAAGGGCGACGCCTCCACAAACAGGCAGACCAGAAGATCAGCGGGCATATTCTAAAACTGACTCCGCAGGAATGCCAAACATTAATTGAACTGCTGATGAAAATCTGAGGGTTATCTTTTCTTGCTAAATATACTCCTGGGAATTTTTCTCCCAGGACTACAATAAGGAGGTGTCGTGCGAAATCAAGAAGAGCAAAGGCAATGAGCAAAGACAAGAAACAAGCTTGGTCACACAAGGAAGTGCATAAATCTAATTTTTTGAAAGGAACCTTTTATGGCGACTGCAGATTTCGAAGCAAAGCAATTACTCAAGGCTTATCGCAAAGGACTTATCTCCGATGATCTTTTTGAAGCCCAGATGCGCGAGCTGCAAAATGGCAAGCAATATGTTTTTAATGGCAAGTCCCTTGCGACTGAGCGTGAAATGATTATGCATCTGCTCGACGAATTCCGCTGCGGGGAGAACTTTGCGTCAGAGTTTTTGAACCGCTGGCTTGCTGTCAGCGATCAGGAGTGTGTGAAAGGCGGACTGCGAGTGGTGCAAAATCGCGAGGCGTATCATGCACAAGTGCTCGAAGCGCGCCTCCGCGAACTTGGCGGCGTCCCGCAGTGCACGGTGCCGAATGAACGTCGTGAGAAGGACATGGCTTTATATGCCTCGCCGGAGAAGAAGGATGCAGAGAAGCTGCTCGCGATCAATGCGCAGATTACTGATCCAGCGCAAGCCTTGAAACCTATTACTGACGTTATCGATCAAATTCAGGAAGATCAGCAGAGCAAAGAATTGCTGCGCTCGCTCGTGCAGGACGAAATGTCCAGCATTACTTGGCTCAAAGAAGCCTGTGCGTTGCTGAATCCTGCCCAGTAAGTGTGACCGCTGGCCGGCCTGTTCGGCGTGGGTCTCCGGACCCCGTCGAAAGCGCGGACCGTAGGTCTCTGATGTCGCTCGTGGCTCGGTCAAGAGAGACCGGCCACAGTTAAACAGGAGGCTCTTAAAGAATTCGCCCAGATCTGGTATGCCGAGGCCATCTGGGCGAACTTGCGGAACTTGAATCCATAAAGATCTCACTCATACCTGGAACCGACCGCGAGGAAGCCTGTTGTGTGTATCAAGAAAGATCACGATCATGCCACACAGTGCACTTCTCAAGGGTTGCCTCGTTCCAGGCCTTCCTCACCTCACCTCAAATAAAGCAGTCGCAAGTTGGGAAACCGTGCGACGTGGATTTCGCCAGGCTGGCGAGAACATTGCCGCGCTGCACCCTGACGTGCTCGTGATTTACAGCACCCAGTGGATTTCGGTGCTGGGTCATTCATTCCAAACCAACCCCAACCCTAAAGGACTGCACGTCGATGAAAACTGGTACGACCTGGGGGACTTCCCCTTTGATCTGCAGGTTGACGTCGCCTTAGGAACTCGTTCAGCGGCGATTGCTGCTGCTCTGGGGCTAGCGACGAAGACCGTCAATTATCAAGGCTTCCCTATCGATACTGGCACGCTGGTCGCGCTACGATTTTTAAATGCCGATAATCGAATCCCAGTAGCGGTGGTGTCTTGTAATATTTATGCAGGTCAAGAAGATTCCCTCCTATTAGGCAAAGCGATGCGACAAGCGATTGACGAGAGTGGAAAGCACGCTGTCGTCATTGCTTGCTCTGGTTTGTCTTCACGCTTCTTTACCGAAGAGATCGACCTGCTCACCGATCATATTTCTCGTGAGGAAGACGAGGTGTGGAATCGTCGCATCCTTGGACTGATCGAGCAAGGAAAGAATGCCGACGTGTTAGCGCTCAGTAGTGCATTTGCCCACGCTGCTGTAGCGGATATGGGGTTCAAAGCCTTCGCCTGGTTAATGGGCGTGCTGGGAACGCCATCAACGCCAGGACGTGTATTGGCATATGGCCCAATATGGGGATCCGGGGCTGCCGTCGTGGAGTACGCGCTATGATTCGCACAACTGTAGTAGGAAGCTGGCCGATCCCCGCAATGTATCGAGAGCGGTTGCTGCAATATCATCGTGGTGTTCTTCCCACCATGCTGATCAAGCCGACGTTGGTGGGCGCTGCGGAGATCGCCATGCGCGAGCAAAAAGCGACTGGCGTGACGCAGATCATGGGCGGCGAGTTTTTTGCCGAGGTCTTCATCCAACATATTCCCCGCCAACTTACGGGCGTGCGTTTAATCAAGCCACAGGCTCCGGAGCTAAAAACGTATACCGATGTTGCCGAGTATGCAGTTGTTGACGATATCAACGCTCCGCATGGTCTTGGATATGTTGAAGCGTTCCGACGCGAGGCGCAAATTGAGCCTGCGCTTGAGAAAGTGTCCGTTCCCGGGCCTTTAGAAGTCCTGTCGCATCTGCGTCCCCTAGACGAGGCGCAAAAACAACTTCCTCGTGCTATTGATATTGTTAACAGAGAGGTGCGCGCGCTTGTCGCCATCGGCGCCAAAGAAGTCCAACTCGATATCCCTTTCATCGCAGTCCGATCCATTTTAGGCGAGATCACGCCAAAACAAGCGGCGGAGCTTGTTGCCCAATGTTTTGCTGGTGTGCAGATCACGAAAACGATTCATTGCTGTTTAGGAGATCTCGGATCCCAGTCCGTGATTCCAGTCCATAACTTGCAAGCGCTGATTCCCTTCATCTCTCGCTTAGGCGGGCTCATTGATAAAGTGCACGTCGAGTGTTCACATCCTGGACAATGGGCGGACCGCGCTTGTCTCCGCGACATTCCCAAGGATATGCAAGTGATTGCCGGCGTTGTT
Source organism: uncultured Enterobacteriaceae bacterium (assembly GCA_964618735.1). Lineage (GTDB taxonomy): Bacteria > Desulfobacterota > Binatia > Bin18 > Bin18 > SYOC01. Next base: position 1,329 of record CAZUFQ010000220.1, on the reverse strand, counting down.
GACGTCAAGAGTGCAGTGGAGACAACCGAGTTTATTACCGAGCGCGTCAAAGAACTTCTCCATGTTGTCGAGCCTGAACGTCTCTGGATTGCGCCTTCCTGTGGTTTTGGGAGACGAACGACGGAGATTGCTACTGGGAAACTTGCGCGCATGGTCGAGGCCGCGAAGCGCTTCTGAATCGTGCTGCGTGTTGCGTGAGGGGGATCTGAAGACTTTTTGGTTCACGCACTACGCAGCACGTTTTACGTCTGATATTCTCCACTAGTTGGAAAGGAATCAACTTCATGAGTCGTGACCAAAATCTAGCCGTCGCTCAATCGACTACTTTGCGACCGATCGAAGAAATCGCCGCCAAATTGTCATTGTCTACTGAACATCTCGAACCCTACGGTCGCTATAAAGCAAAAATTGCGCTTGACGCGTTGCCCTCTAACCCATCCCATACTCGTGGGAAACTCATCCTCGTTTCTGCGATCAATCCCACACCAGCAGGTGAAGGAAAAACGACGACTACCGTTGGTTTAGGGCAGGCGCTCGCGCAATTAGGGAAAAATGCGACAGTGGCGGTGCGCGAGCCCTCGATGGGGCCAGTGTTCGGCGTAAAAGGCGGCGGTGTGGGCGGCGGACGTTCGCAAGTGCTACCAATGGAGGGAATCAACCTGCATTTCAAAGGCCACATTCAAGCGGTGACGTCAGCGCACAACCTATTGTCGGCAATGATGGATAACGCCCTGTTTCATGGCCAGGTCGATCTTGATGTGCGGCAGATCCGCTGGCGACGAGTGATGGATATGAACGATCGTGCGCTGCGCCAAGTCGTGGTAGGTCTAGGCGGTCGGCTTATGGGGGTGCCGAGAGAAGAAGGGTTCGATATCACGGCGGCGTCGGAAGTCATGGCGATTCTTTCCTTGACTAGTGGTCCGGCGGATTTAATAGAGCGACTCTCACGCATTGTGTTGGGCTTTTCGAGCAAAGGGAAAGCCGTTATTGCCAGCGACGTGCAAGCGCCGGACGCAATGGCGATTATTTTGAAAGACGCCCTCAAACCGAATCTGGTGCAGACGGTCGAAGGCGTACCGGCTTTCGTGCACGGTGGACCGTTTGGCAATATCGCTCATGGTTGCAACAGCATCCTCGCCACTCGATTGGCGTTGCACTATGCAGATTATGTTGTCACCGAAGCGGGGTTTGGGTTTGATCTCGGCGGCGAAAAATTTCTGGATATTAAATGTCGCGCCGCTAGCCTGTGGCCGTCGGCCGTCGTACTTGTGGCAACGGTCAAGGCGCTCAAAATGCACGGCGGAGCCGCGTTGAATGAAATCAATAAGC
>CAZUFQ010000219.1:0-9193 GCA_964618735.1 uncultured Enterobacteriaceae bacterium | reverse complement strand
TATGTGGATAACTTTCTCAATTTCCCGGTTGGCGGCGTAGTGCCTGTAGGATATTACGACAATGATCGAGGAGTGTGGGCGCCATGGGATAATGGAAGGGTTCTGCAGATTCTGAGTATCACAGGTGGCGTGGCGGAGGTGGACAGTGATGGTGATGGGACTGCAGATAGTGTAGCGGCGCTAAGTGCATTGGGCATCACCGATGCCGAGCGCCAACAACTGGCAGCGCTCTATCCCCCGGGCCAAAGCTTGTGGCGAGTGGCGCTCACCCACTTCTCGACTTGGGATTGTAACTGGCCCTATGGATATCCCTCAGACGCCGTAAAACCGAACGGGGCAAAACCTAAGCGACGTAAACCTGAGGATGATTCGTGCAAAGAGAAAGGTTCGATTATTGGGTGTGAGGACCAAACTTTAGGTGAAGCGGTGGACATTACCGGCACGCCGTTTCGCTTGCACTACCAAAGCGATCGCGTGCCCGGACGCGGTCCCGAATACGCAGTGGAGATTCCATTGAGTGGGCCAAACGTCCCAGCGAGTCTCAAGCGCATCGACTTGGAAGTCGAGGTGGCAGGACGGCAGTTCGTCCAGAGCTTTGCAGCCGCGCCAAACCAGGCTACTACGTTCGTTTGGGATGGTAAGGACGCCTACGGTCGCACTCTCCAGGGAGAGCAGCCTACCTTTATGCACGTTGGTTTTGTCTACGATGGTGTCTACATAGAGGTTGCCCAACGCATGCTCCAGCGTGCGTTCGCGCAAGCCTCTGGCTTTAGGATCTCCCGGGGTTTCTCAACGCGTCAAGAAATCACCCTTTGGGTAGACTGGTCCGGCTCGGCAGGGCGGTGGAATGCCTTTGCGCAAAGTCCAGGCGGTTGGGATCTCAGTGTACACCATGCCTATGATCCTCGGGGAAGGCGGCTCCATTTCGGGAATGGCCGCAACAGGGGGGCGAATGAACTGCCAGTGATTGCTACGGCAGCGGGCACAGGAACTTCTGGCTCTAGCGGGGAGGGTGGCTCAGCTACCCAAGCGCAGATTGCTGCTCCCATCGGGATCGCTGTGGGACCGGATGGGAGTTTTTACTTTACGGATGACCTACGTATCCGGCGAGTCGCCCCGGATGGAGTCATCACGACCGTGGCGGGTAACGGCACGGCTGGGGATAGTGGAGACGGCGGCCCGGCTACCCAAGCGCAGCTTACCGACCCCGAAGGAGTTGCTGTAGGACCAGATGGTAGCCTATACATTGTGGATACATGGGGCTTTCGCGTCCGACGGGTAGGTCTGGATGGCATCATTATGACCGTAGCGGGAGATGGTACTGAGGGCTACAGCGGAGATGGTGGCCCAGCCACCCAAGCGCAACTTGATTTTCCGCAAAGTGTTGCGATGGGGCCGGACGGTAGCCTTTATATTGTGCAACCGGAAGCTGGGAGTGCTGTTGTCCGACGAGTCGCCCCGGATGGAATCATTACGACCGTGGCAGGGACCGGCGTCGTCGGTGACAGCGGGGATGGCGGCCCCGCAACTCAGGCGCAATTCGTGGTTCCAATTAACATGGCAGTAGGGTCGGATGGCAGCCTTTATATCGTAGACTTGCGCGCCGGTCGTATCCGGCGCGTAGCCCCAGACGGGATTATTGCGACTGTAGCTGGCAACGGTAGGTATGGATTTGACGGCAACTATGGATTTAGTGGCGATGGGGGTCCCGCCACCGAGGCGCCACTGCAGTCTCCAACAGGAGTGACCATCGGTTCTGACGGAAACCTATACATTATTGAATTCCTTTCCCACTCTGATGATGGCCACTCTCTTAACCATCCGCTTGGTCGCATCCGTCGCGTAAGCCCGAATGGGATTATTACGACCATCGCCGGCAGGGGCAGTCCTACTCCACTTGGCGATGAAGGTCCGGCTAACGCGGCGGCGCTCAATTCTCCCCAGAGTGTTGCGATTGCACCGGATGGCATCCTCTATGTTTCGACCTTTGGAGACAGCCGCATCCGTCGCATCGACACGACGCCTCTTCCTGGATTTTCGTACAACGACATTCATATTGCCTCAGACGACGGAAGCGAGATTTATGTTTTTGACAGCACGGGTCGCCACTTGCATACACTGGAGGCGCTCACAGGAACAGTGCGCTACCAGTTTTCCTACAATCCCGCAGGATACTTGATGCAGGTTGCTGACGCCTACGGTAACATAACCGCGATCGAGCGCGACGAAAATGGTAGCCCTACCACTATCGTAAGCCCTTATGGGCAGCGTATAACGATCGGGTTGGATACAAACGGATACGCGGCGAGCATCACGAGTCCTGCAAGTGAAATCACCAGATTGACATACGCTTCTGATGGTCTGCTCACTGATTTGATAACGCCGCGAGGTCACAACTACCATTTCGCCTATGACGACCGGGGGCGCTTGATGCGAGATGAGGATCCGGCAGGGGGCTTCCAGGCGCTGACTCGAACTGAAGTAGCCGATGGATGGGAAGTCGCGCGGACGACGGCGCTTGGCCGTACGACAAGATATAGGACAGAACAGTTCGTGACCGACGACCGCCACCGGCAAGTGACGTTTGCGGATGGAACAAAGAACGACGTGCAAATTGGGACCGATGGCAGTCGGATATTCAGCTCATTCGATGGTATGGTGCGCAACTTCACACAAAGTCCCGATCCCCGTTTCGGTATGCAAGCTCCCATAACGAGCCCAGTGACTGTGACGAGTCCGAGCGGTCTTACTTCTACTCTGACCCGCTCTCGCACGGTTACCCTGTCCAATCCAAACAATCCATTCTCTCTGAGCACCCAGACTGACACGACCACCCTCAATGGCCGCACCTATACCACAGCTTTTGATGCAGCGCCAAAAACGATCACCAGTCTCACGCCTGAGGGTCGGCAAACTCTTGCGACTATGGATACAGGCGGACAGTTGACCGGGCTAGAAATCTCAGGGTTAGCTCCTTTGTCGCTTGACTATGATGCCCGTGGGCGCTTGAGCAGCGTGGTGCAGGGCGCACGTACCTTAGACTTCACCTACGATGCGCAAGGCTTTGTAAGCTCGATTACTGACCCACTCTCGCGTAGCCTTGGCTTCATACATGATGCAGCCGGGCGGGTGATCCGCAAGACGCTGCCTGATGGCCGTGAGATTCAATACACCTACGATGCCAATGGCAACGTGACTTCGGTCTCGCCGCCTGGACAACCGACGCATGTCTTTGACTACACACCGATCGATTTGCAGAATCAATACTTGCCGCCCAGCGTGCTGAACGGCGGGACTAACCAGACAATGTACACATACAATGCTGATCGGCAACTCACGCAGGTCACCCGTCCGGATGGAAAAACGGTGGTGCTAGATTACGATGCCGCCGGACGACTGAGCACGCAGACGCTTGCTCGCGGGCAGACCACCTATGCCTACAACGCTGCGACTGGCAACCTGCAAACGATCATGACACCTGATGGTGGGACCCTGGCTTACACTTATGACGGTTCATTGCTCACGGGCGTGACGTGGACGGGTGCAGTCACGGGCAGTGTCACTCATACTTATGACAATGATTTCCGTCATGCTTCGACTCAGGTAAATGGGGCCAATGCAGTTACCTTCCAATATGACAATGACGGTCTACTCATTGGCGCTGGCGGCATGACGCTCAACCGTGATCCTCAAAACGGCCTGCTGACTGGTGCGGTGCTGGGCAATATCACCGACTCGATGACATATAACGACTTCGGCGAAGTGGCCACGTATCAGGCAAGCGCTGGCGCCACGCCAGTGTTGTCCGAGCAGTACACGCGGGATAACTTGGGCCGCATCACACAGAAGACCGAAACGATCCAAGGGGTGACTACGATCTACGCTTATACCTATGACACAGCGGGCCGTCTGAGTGAGGTCAAACGGAATGGAGCGCCCATCTCTACCTACACCTACGACAGCAATGGCAACCGACTGAGCGGCCCGGGCTTGAGTAGTGCGCTTGTTTATGACGCCCAGGATCGCTTACTGACCTATGGCAATGCCGTGTATGCGTATACTGCCAACGGCGAACTGTTCGCCAAAACTGTTGGCGGGCAAACGACCATTTACGACTATGACGAACTCGGCAACCTCCTACACGTCGAGCTTCCTGACGGCGCGCAGATTGACTACATTGTTGATGGGACGAATCGACGCATAGGCAAGAAAGTCAACGGGACCCTCGTGCAGGGATTTCTTTATGAAGGCCAGTTGCGCATTGTAGCGGAATTAGACGGTAACGGGGCAGTGGTCTCCCGCTTTGTCTACGGAAGCAAAATCAATGTCCCAGATTATATGATCAGAGATGGGGTGACGTATCGTATCATTTCCGATCATCTGGGCAGTCCACGACTGGTTGTGAATGCAACCACCGGCGCAGTCGCGCAACGTATGGATTACGATGAGTTTGGTAATGTCCTCTTCGATAGCAGCCCTGGCTTCCAGCCCTTTGGGTTTGCGGGTGGACTCTACGATCAGCAGACAAGTTTGACCCGTTTCGGTGCTCGGGACTACGATGCGGAGACGGGGCGATGGACGACGAAAGATCCTATTCTGTTCAAAGGGGGAGCCCTTTCTCTGTATAACTATATTGAGGATAATCCTCTCAATATGATTGACCCACTAGGCCTGGAAACCTATAGATGCACTGCGCCACTCCACGCTCTAGGAGGAACAGGAAACAAATCTGGGCCAGATATTCCAGGCAACCCTCTGTATCATCAATACCTTTGTATTAAAAATGGAGAGGTTACGATATGCGGTGGGCAAGACAGGACTCCAGATTCGAATGCTTTCCTTCCCAGTCCTGGGGTGCCTTCAAAAGATCGATTTTCTTCCGAGCAGTGTACTAAAGTAGAACCAGACGATGAATGTATTGAGGACTGCTTGCAAAATCAGTTTCAACAACCTCGTCCACCGTACGCCATTGGACCTTTTGGTACTGATTGCCAAGAATGGGCAGATAACGCTCTTGCGAATTGCCAGCAGCAATGCCGGAAATAAAAACGCTCTTACGTCCTTTGGGATATGAACTTCACTCAATCAAAATTATCCATGTTTGTCTCTATAGTGAAGATTCTATGGGTCGGGCTATGCTTACTTGTTCTCTTCTTCACTTTGATCCATTTTGGCACACCAGAAGACAGCGGAGATTTAGATTTGTTTTTTTACTGGTCAATGGTAATGCTTTCCTTTCCCGCCGGGTTCTTGGGTGGATATTTATCGTTTGGAATTGTGTTTGTAGGGTATAAAATGTTCCCGTGGTTCGAGCCTAAAAATCATTTCCTTTCTATTCTCACCTGGGTTTTTGTGTGGTTTTCTTTCTTTATTCCTGGCTACTTCCAGTGGTTTAAGCTCATATCTTATGTATTCCTGAAACTACAGAAGAAAAGATTAGAGGCTCGGAAAGAGAAAGTCTTACGTTAAGATGAATAGTCGGAATCCGGGTAGAACGAAGTAAAATCCGGAGCGGATTTGTCGCGTTCTTCATTACAGTCGTTTTGCGTTGGAAACTGCAGCCACTGTGCCTGCTTGTACCTACCGATGGTGCATCGGCAAGAAAGTCGATGGGACCCTCGTGCAGGAGTTCCTCTACGATGGTCAATTTCGCCTCATAGCAGAATTGGACGGCAGTGAAACAGTTGTTTCGTGCTTTGCTGACGGAGGCGAAACCAAACTTGGGAAGGAGTTATGATAAAGATGAAAAATTCATGTTGGACCCTCGTTCTCGCCGTTGCCGCTGTGCTGCGCCTCTATACACTCGTGAGAGCTGATACCCATGAGGAACAGCAGCTGTATGCCGAAGGGAAAGAACTTCTCGATGAATACTCCGGCGACCGTTCCGTTTTAATTAAAGCAGAGCGGCTCTTTCAGCAGATATTGAAGAGCAATCCTAACAGCGCCCCCGCATATGTAGGGCTCGGTCGTCTTGCGGTAAAGGCAGGCTACATCAGTAATAATGACTTTGACCCACAGTTTCTTAAGGCTGCGCACGGTTATTTTTCCAGAGCTTTAGCCATCGATTCTACTTTTTTCGATGCTTATTACTACGGTGCGTATCTGTATCTTAATGAGAAGAATTATGTACAGGCGAAACAGATGGCGAAGAAAGCGCGAGAACTGGCTCCGAATTCCCTTCAACCAGATCTCCTTCTTGCTGACATAGCGGAACGAGAAAAGCGCTACGACGAGGTTGAACGTCTGGTGTTGCCTATCCTCGGCAAGACGAGTGATAGAGTATTGTTAAGAATGGCTCATGAATCACTTTCCTCTGCTTATGAGTTTCAAAAGCGCTACGACCTTGCGGAACAATCGTATCTGAAAATTATCGAACTTGATCCGAAGTCTTCCTGGTCTTTGATTAATTATAGTAGTTTCTTGATCAGAAGGAGAGCCTACGACAAGGCAATTGACTTCAGCAAGAAAGCTTTGACCCTCATGGACTTTGGTATGGGGCGCCATGTCCTAGGAAAGGCCTATTACAAGAAAGGAGAGGAACTATTATGGGAAAAGGAAGAGTTTGAACAGTCAAAGACATACTTTAGACTGGCGCTCGAACAGGACCCTACAAATGCAGATGCGTATTATGGTCTGGGGGTGGCTTATTACCACACAGGATATGACAACAAAAACATCGCTGACATTGAGCAAGCCGAAAAAGCCTTGGCAAAAGCAGTGCAAGTGGAGCCAAACCACCACCAAGCCCAGGAACAGCTAGAACGGGTCCGTAAATTGATCAATATTGTCAAGGAAAAATCTAAGTGAACGATGGGGCGCTGCTTGCACTACAGTGGACTGTAAAGGACACGGTTGGCTTTTGAGAAATAGAGTCGTAGATAAGCAATCGTGAACCACCTAACCGATGAGACCTCATCAAACAGTTTTCTTTCAAGTGTGGACCGGGTGTGCGCCGGTAAAAGGATATTGGCCAGCCTCGCTTCGAAATGGCAATATCAAGAGTTCTCCCAAGTTTAATGGGGTGGGATAGTCGCTCACCCCAATCGCCATCCGCTCTTGACCGAGTGCGGGCTCCATACGGTAGGCGCCGTAAATCTGATCCCACCAGGAGACAGAAAAGCCAAAGTTCGAGTTGGTTTCGACCACGAACACGTCGAAACGGAGAAAGACATGCGGTCTGGGCATCCTCAAACCTTCTAACGGAAGGATGACATCACATACTTGGCAAATAGTTCCATGGAGTGAAAAACAGTCTGCTGTGGCATCCCGCCCCAATCAAACATGACCATCAGATGAGTAATTCCGGCGGCGTGATAGCGCTTGACCTTTTGCAAACACCGGTCCGGGTCGCCGAAGATCGACAGCGCATCGAGCTGCTCAATGGTGGCGGTGGCTAAGAACTGCCCCACCTTGGCAAACGCATCATACTCACTGCTGGCGCCCGGTTTGGCCCACACCTTCGTCGAGCTGCCTAGCTTGCGTTTCATGCCGGCTTCAGCTTCCTTAAGGGCCTTTTCAGTACTATCCGCTAAATGGGTCCAAAACACGTGGGGCAGATCCTCGGTGGGTTGGCCGTGTCCAGCTTCTGTAAAGGACCCCCGGTAGCTCGCCAATTGTTCGGCAATTTTCTCCGGGGAGGGACTGGAGGCAAAGGGGGCGGCGCAGAAAGCGTATCCTCTCTGTGCGATTGCATCAGCGGACCCAGGGGAAGCTGCAGCCACCCAGATGGGCGGGTGCGGCTTTTGCACAGGCTGCGGCAGTAAAGCGATGTCATGGTAGCGATAAAACTTGCCGTCATAAGAAAAGCTCTCCTCGGTCCACGCCTTACGGATGACCTCTAAGCATTCCCAGAAACGTTCCTTGGTGGACTCCATGGGGATGTTAAACCCCGCGTATTCGTGGGGTTGGTATCCTCTCCCTACCCCGAAGCAGGCCCGCCCGTGACTGAGCAGGTCTAACTGCGCCATATCCTCAGCCAGGCGGATAGGATCGTTGACCGGCAGCACACTCACTCCGGTTCCCAAGCGGAGCCGCGTCGTTCGCTGTGCGATAGCGGCCAGGAGCATCTGGGGCGCGGGAAAGACCCGTTGGCTGGCCTGAAAATGGTGCTCCCCGACCCAGAACCCTTCGTACCCGAGTTCCTCCGCATATTCCGCCTCTTCGAGCACTTCGTGCTAGAACTGTTCATGTGAGCGCAGATGTGAGTAATTATCCCCCAGCGTCAGAATCGAAAAGCGCATGTTCATAATGTCTCTCCCTCGGAGTAATAATTCATGACCTTCTCTATGAAGCAAAATTCATCATACAACCTAGCGAAAGTGCGGCATCACATATTTGGCGAAGCGCTCCAGCGAAGGCATCACGTGCTTGTGCGGCATCCCCCCTTGGGCCACTTCCAAGATCAGGTAGTTCGTGCCGTAAAATTCCTGCGCCCATTTAATACGGGCCACTAAATTCTCTGCATCGCCAATTAGAATCAAGTTGCGTTTGTCAAGTTCATCGTAACTGATCCCCTTAAAGACTTTTGCTACTCCACCTTCGTAAGACGCAAACGCCTTCGAGGTATGGGGACTCCGCTGGTCCAAGCTGCCGAAGAACTTGTAGTAATTGAGGACATAGCTGCCGCCGCTCCGATGGGCTTCTTCGTTACTCTCTCCACAGTACATTTGAAAGACTCCCGCGACTTCGCGTTCCGCCGGGTTGTGTCCCGCCTCTTGCAGAGCTTGACGATAGAGTTGGATGTTCTTCTGCACTCGTTCCTCAGCCGGGACGAAGAACGCCGTGGCGAGGTGAAATCCCTGGGAGCCAGCCCAAACACAGCTCTCAGGCGTTAGCACCCCCGAGGCATAAATCGGCGGATACGGCTGCTGGAGGGGCTTGGGAAAGAAACTGTAATCCTGAAGCGTCCAGAACTTCCCCGTATAAGAGAATGGCTCAGTGGAGGTCCACGCCTTCACGATGATATCCGTCCCTTCGTGATAGCGTTCGTGATTTTCATCTTCATTGATGCCGAAGACCTGATGGGAGTACTTGAGAAACCCGCGACCAATGCCATACTCCAGTCGCCCGCCGCTGAGCACATCGAGCATGGCGTATTCCTCAGCAAGACGAATCGGATGGTTCAGCGGGACGAGCGAGACTCCGGTGCCCAGACGAATCCTCTTGGTGCGCGCCGCTGCCGCCATCGCCATGA
>CAZUFQ010000218.1:0-9207 GCA_964618735.1 uncultured Enterobacteriaceae bacterium | reverse complement strand
TTGGCTTTTGTGGACAAAACTGGGAGGCGGGAGCAGGAGGCGGAACTGTATCGTCTGAAAGGCGAGCTAACGCTACAAAAAGCGCTCAACGTTCCAAGTTCAACGCTTAAAGTTGTCAAAATGACTAAGTGACTAATGATCCGATGAATCATACAAAGCAGGCGTCACTTGCAGAGATGGCTTGAAACACGGTAAGGAAAGCGCAGACCTATTGCGTCAAAAAGGAGGCAGCTATGGCAAAAGTTATGATCGAAGCAGCAATCAACGGCAATGCGATGCGTTCGTCGAATCCCAATATCCCCTATAGTCCGCAGGAGATCTCTGACGATGCAATCGCCGCTTGCAAAGCCGGTGCAGCGTTGATTCATTTCCATGTGCGCAACCCAGAAACAGGCGCGTGGGTGCAAGACGTGCCTTATTACGCTGAGGTTTACCGTCGCACGCGCGAAAAATGCAATCCGCTCTTGTGGCCCACCTTCCCGTTTGGTGACGATCCGGCGCCGCGGTTCCAACATTTCTTTGATCTCGCCAAAGATCCGCAAACGAAGCCCGATCTCGGCGCTGGCGATATGGGCTCGGTCAATTTGGTGTCGTATGATCCGAAAACCAAAGTCGTGAACGGCAGCTCTTTTATCTACAAAAACAACTATGACACTATTCGGTATTTCTTAGAAGGGTCGCGGGAACTGGGACTGCGTCCGACGCTACAGATCTTTGACGCAAGCTTCCTGCGCGCGGCGTTGGTTTTCCTGGACCAGGGAGTGCTCACCGAACCGTTGCTGCTCAAGTTTTATCTCGGCGGACCAGAGCTACCGTTCGGCTTGCCGCCTAATCTGAAGAGCCTGCAAGCGTATCTGGAAATTCTCAAAGTCCTACGGTGTAATTGGTTCCCCGCACCCCTGGGCGGGGACAACCTTCCTCTCGTTCCAACCATTGTCAGTCTCGGCGGCCACGTCCGGATTGGACTGGAAGACTACCAATACGCTGACAACGGGAAACTGACTAACCTACAAATCGTCGAACGCGCAGCCACGATGATCAAAGGCATGGGGCACGAGGTTGCTACGCCGGCAGAGGCGCGCGCAATACTCGAAGCTTAGAAAAGGCAACTGAGGTAGGCTTCATTACAAAACTCTCACCCTCTCCCTAAAAGGGCGAGGGAAGGTCCCCTCTCCTCTTCGAGGAAAAGGACAGGGTGAGGAGCGACACCTATGAAGACGGCCCTCCTCATCACCCGAATCCACGCTAGTCCCACGATGGCAGTAATTGTCGTGACTGGCGGAGGAGCGCAAGCGATCGCAGATTTACTAGCGGTCCCAGGCGCGTCGAAAACTGTCCTCGAAGCATTGGTTCCTTATAGTGAACGTTCGTTGAGAGAATTTCTCACTATCCCTCCAACCCAAGCGGTCTCGGTCGACACCGCGGCAACGATGGCTCGGGCGGCATATCAACGGGCTCTGCGGTTGAGAGAAAAAGAAACGACTCCAATTCTCGGACTGGCGTGTACCGCAGCCCTGGCAACTGACCGACCCAAGAAGGGCGACCACCGCGCCCACATCGGCCTTACTAGCGAAAAAGAAACCCGGGTGTATTCCCTCACACTAACAAAAGGCGCACGGGACCGACAAGAGGAAGAACGTGTCGTCAGTAACTTATTGCTGAACATTCTGGCGGAGGCGTGCAGCCTTGAATCGCAAGACAGCATTGGTCTTCTTCGAGAAGAACAGGTACACGTCACGATTGTTCCCTAGCACCTCTTGCCTGCCCGCACAGAAGCCCATACAACAAAGAGCATGAAGATTGGCATCGTTTCCGACATTCATGCTGACGCACGCGCCCTACGACGCGCATTTGAGGATATGCCGTCAACCGACGTTATTCTCTGTCCCGGGGACTCCGTCAGTGAATATCGCTTCTGCTCCGATACCGTCGATCTGTTACAACAAGTGAAGGCGCTCTGTATTCAAGGCAATCATGAAACTGTGCTGTTCGGTGGACGCAATCCCGCGTATCTCAAGAAATGTCGCGAAACGTTCACCGCCGAAAGCCTCGACTTCCTTTCCACAGCGCCGCTCTCACGCGAACTCGAATTTGACGGCGTGAAAGTGTTACTTGTTCATGCCAGCCCATGGGAGCCCTATGATGAATATATCTACCCGGGTAGCGCCCGGCTCGCATGCTTTGCGACACTCCCCCATGATCTGGTTTGTTCTGGTCATACCCATGTTCCATTGATCCATCAGGCTGGCCAGGTCACCGTCGTCAACCCCGGCTCGTGCTCCCAGCCTCGAGACCAGGATCGACGCGGAGCCTATGCGGTGTTTGACACGCATACGAGGGAAACAGTGGTCCGTCGGTTTTCGTTGGAGTAATCCTCTAAGATCGGCCTTTAGCTTTCAGTTCTGAACTGGCAACTTCCTTGAGAAAAGAGGTGTCTCATGAAGAAGAAGCCCCCCGCTCACGGTTCCTCATCTTCTGCGGATACTGCGGATGCTCCTGTTGCCTCGACCACGAGTCGCCGCAACTTCCTTCGTACGGCAGCACTGGGCACAGTTACTGGAGGTGGAGTTCTCGCTGCTGGGTGTAAGTACAAAACTCAATTGTTTCTCCTAGGCCGCGCCCCAACCGAAGCTAAAGAGAAGAGTCCCGAGTGGCAAGAGGCTCATATTCGCAGTTATCGCCCACTCGGACGCACAGGTATGCAGATATCTGACATTTCCTTTGGCTGCGCTAGTCTCGACAACGTCGCGACCGTAAAACGCGCATTGGAGCGAGGCGTCAACTATTTTGACACGTCGCCGGATTATTCCCACGCGGGTTCTGAACAAACTCTTGGTGAAGGCATTAAAGGCTTTCCACGTGACAAGCTCTTCATTGTCTCCAAGTTTTGTACGCTGGACAACCATCTGAGTAATGACGCTCCGGTTAAAGAGGTCATTGCTGCTATCGAAGGCAGCCTTAAACGCCTCGGGATGGATTATCTTGATCTTGCTCATATTCACGCGTGTGACTCGCTCGACCGGCTCATGAATCCCAACATTCACGAAGCGTTCGACCGGCTCAAAGAACAAGGGAAATTGCGCTTTCTCGGCGTTTCTTCCCACACCCCACATCTGGAAACCGTCATGCGTCATGCGGTGGACTCGGGTCGGTTCGATGTCATCATGGTTGCCTACAATTTCCAGAACTGGCCGGACCTCAGTACTATCTTTCGCGACGCCAAGCAGAAAGGCGTGGGTGTGGTCGCCATGAAAACGCTCAAAGGCGCGAAGCATACGGCGCTGTCAGACTTCACGCCCACCGAGCGTGAGTCGTTCGCCCAGGCGGCTTTCAAATGGGTCCTTTCCAATGACAACGTGAGCGGACTGGTCGTTTCGATCAACTCGTTGCCGCAGATCGATGAATACTTGTACGCCTCGGGCCAGCCGTTGCAGAAAACAGATCTTGATCTTCTAGAAAAATACGACCGCTTGGTGGCGAACGATTACTGCCGCCCCGGCTGCGGCGCCTGTCTCTCCTCTTGTCCTTCTGAGGTTCCCATTAACGATGTGCTGCGTTACGCCATGTACTATGAAAACTACAGCCAGCAGCGTTTAGGTATGGAAAAATATGCGCGCATTGCCCAAACTCGGAACGTCTCCCAGTGCACGGAATGCAAAGCTCCGTGTGAACAAGCATGTCCATTCGAACTGCACATTAAAGAAAAACTGCTGCGGGCGGAGCAATTGTTGCGTTTTACGTAACATAAACTACTTTATTAAATAAATTATACGTATGGAGTCGAAATAAACCAGTGAGGAGGCATTAGTATGGGCCAAGCAAAGCTCACTCGGGTACACCTTATTACTGGAGGGTTTCCTCCTGGGTCAGCCGCTGGGCATGATATGGATTACGCCCGGTTGCGCATTTTGCACTTGTTGCAAGAGCAGCCTCAGACGCTTACTACCGTGAGTAGTGATTTTACCGATCTTGGGAAATGGTTACAGGGCAGCCAGCTTCTCATCACCTATGTTGCCGGCCCTTTTCCCAACGAAGAACAGAACCGTGGTCTCCGAGCATGGCTGGAAGCTGGGGGACGCTGGTTCGCTTTACACGGCACCAGTGGTGGGAAAGCCGCGTTAGTGGGAGATCAGCCTCGCACACGCATGATGGTCAAAGGCAGTCACCACGCCACCCTGGGCGGCTTTTTTCTCAACCATCCGCCCGTACGAAAATTTCAGGTCACAGTCACTGACCGCAATCATCCACTCACCAAAGATCTGCCAGCGTCTTTTGAGGTGACAGACGAACTGTATCTCATCGAACTGCAAGAGCCTGCCACCCACCAAGTGCTGCTCACTACAGAACTCGTCAAAGATCCCTCCCCGCCGGGGTTCGGCTTTGTTTACGAAAAAGACACGGCTTTACAACCCGACGGCAAGACACGCGTACTCGGCTATGTGCGCGAGTTCGGGAAAGGCGGCGTAGCCTATGTCGCGCTTGGCCATTGTCATTCACCCCTCAATAACGTGCAGCCCTTCGTGGACGCCAGCGTAGACCCTACAGGGAGCACCCCTAAACTATTTCGCGGCGCATGGGAAACCGCACCATTTGAGCAATTGCTGCGCAATGGTGTCACTTGGGGCAGCGGAGGCGAGCTTTAAAACTGATGTTCCAGACTCTCTAGAAACCGCTCGGCGTCAATCGTCGCCATACAACCAGTACCGGCGGCGGTGACCGCCTGGCGGTACACTCGGTCTGTTACGTCGACTGCTGTAAACATGCCGGGAATTGTTGTCGCAGTCGACCTAGAGCGAGTGATCAATAGCCAATCTCATCCATATCCAACATATCCAATTGCCCACGGACAGGACCAAAGTCAAGAATCAGAACCCGGATATGATTCTCGTCTTTATTTTCCATCGCTTTTTCCTGCTTCTTACATTAGAGTATTTTTTCTGCTTTTCTCATCGTTCTTATTCCCATTAGTCTTTGTACACATGAGGTTCTTATGCAGAAATTGAGCCACACAGACACACAAGGCCGGGCGCGCATGGTGGACGTCTCGGCTAAACAAGTCACCGTACGGGAAGCTATCGCTACAGGCATTGTTCGAATGCAACCCCAAGTCCTTGCGCTCATTGTCACGGGACAAATACCAAAAGGTGATGTTCTAGCAGCGGCGCGGATCGCCGGCATCATGGCGGCCAAGAAGACTTCTGAATTAATTCCCCTTTGCCATCCTCTGCCTATCGCTTCGGTCAAGGTGGAATTCACGCCGGACGAAGCAACGGGAACCATCGTTATCGAGGCTCGCGTCAAAGTTGAAGCAAAAACGGGAGTTGAAATGGAAGCCCTCACCGCCGTGTCGGTCGCTGCCTTGACCATTTACGACATGTGCAAGGCGGCGGACAAAAGCCTCGTCATTTCAGATATTTGTTTACAGAAAAAAACCGGCGGCAAAAGCGGCGCCTATGTGAGGGCGGCGTCATGACGGTTCGCCTGAAGCGTGGTCGAGACGGCCCCGTGCGCGCAGGACACCCCTGGATTTTTTCTGGCGCCATTGATGCCGTCGAAGGACAAGGTCCGGCTGGCGCACTCGTCCGAGTCCTCGCGTCAGATGGGAGCTTTCTTGGCCTGGGCTATCACAACCCACACTGCTCTATCGCCATCCGGATGCTCACGCGCATGGATACTTTGGTGAATGCCGCCTTCATCTATCAGCGGCTGAAAACAGCGCTAGCATTGAGACAGGCTTTGCTTCCACCAGAGACCACCGGTTACCGCCTAGTGAACGGGGAAGGAGATTTTCTCCCAGGGTTCGTAGTCGACGTGTATGGTCAGTTTGTCGTCTGTCAATGTCTGACTGCTGGGGCAGAAGCGTTAAAGCCCCTTTTGGTTGACGGACTTGTTGCGCTTTTATCTCCCATCAGCATCTATGAAAAGAGCGAAGGTAACGTCCGGCGAGAAGAAGGCTTGCCGAACGCTGCTGGAGTCCTCTGGGGGGCCGAGCCGCCGCCTCTTATAGCAATCCGAGAAAATAGATGTCAGTTTTGGATAGATCCAAGGGGCGGACAAAAAACAGGATTTTTTCTTGATCAACGCAATAATCGTGCTTTGTTAGGCAATTTGGCGAAGGGAAAAAGTGTCCTGAATGGATTTGCATATACTGGGGGGTTCGGCGTCTTTGCTGCAAAAGGAGGAGCAAAAAATATAGTCTCGGTAGATAGCTCAGATTCAGCGCTGCACCTTGCTCGACGTAATTGGGAAAGCAACGCATTACCCAGT
Organism: uncultured Enterobacteriaceae bacterium; assembly: GCA_964618735.1. Lineage (GTDB taxonomy): Bacteria > Desulfobacterota > Binatia > Bin18 > Bin18 > SYOC01. The sequence continues at coordinate 2,940 of CAZUFQ010000218.1, read as the reverse complement.
GAACAGGGAAGGTTTCTCCAAGCAGATATGTTCACGTATTTGAGAGATACCCCCCAACGGTTCGAACTCATAGTCCTTGATCCGCCACCATTTGTTCGTCGTCGACAAGATCTCCAAGCTGGCCTGAAAGGGTACAAAGAAATTAACTTACAAGCGTTACGGAAGCTGGAGCCAGGAGGTCAACTCTTTACTTTTAGCTGTTCACAGCATGTCTCGGCATTAGATTTTATGCAGACCGTGCTTTTTGCCGCAGCTGACGCAAGACGAGAAGTCCAGCTCTTACAACAACTAGGATCAGCTTATGACCACCCTATGAATCTTGCTCACCCCGAAGGCGTCTATTTGAAAGGATTCTGGCTGTGCGTGGGGGATTGAAATAAATACAAAAACATGGGAACCTTTTAGAGCGCTTTCTCATCTAAATCATGAATGTCAAATATTGGTTCCCCATTTGTCCTTATTTCTTTAACAGTTATTAATGCTCCCGTATCTTTCCTTGACACGATAATTGCCTCGGTCAAAGGATAGGAGCCAAAATTATTTACCATAACCTTCTTCGAAAGTTCGAGAAGAAGCGAGAAGAGGAAGAACATGATGCGAGGTCGTCCTGCAGAGCAGGAAAAAGCCACAACGAAAGCGAAGCGGAGCCAAAAGCGCGCTCAGCCGACGACCACCAAACGAGCGACCAAACCAAAGGCAGCCGCTGCCCCGGTCGTGCTTGAAGAAGCAGAGTTCGAAGAAGAAGAAGATCTTCAACTGCTTCCAAAAGCAGAAGAAGGCCCCTCTCCAACCGCAGCGCAGTTGCTCGTGCCCACACCCACCTTTGTCAGCCGCAACATTGTCGCCCCAGATGGCAGTGTCCGTGCGGGTTGGGAGATGTGGATTGGCGATCATTGCTTTGGTCGTGCAGATAGCAAGGAACTTTTACTTGCGAGTTTCCATCGCTTGCAGAGCCCGCCAGAAAGTTTTCATTGGCGAGAAGTGCGTAACCGTATGCAAATGCGTGGCCGCCCACGCCCGGTGCAAGCTGAGCCGGAAAAAGACGAAACCTGGGAAAAAGAAGAGACTGAAGAGCCGTTGCTTCTCGGAGAAGAGGAAGCTGACGGATTTCAGGAACTATCCTGGGAAAACGCCTAATCACTACGTTCCAAGCGGGGCGCTCACAGAAGCGCCCTGCCCCCTCCCCTTCGCTTTCTTCCTTATTCTTTATTGCCTGTCCGCGTTTCTACTTCCCTAGAGAACGGGCTCGTCTCCCTCCTGACTGTGCCTCGTACTTCGAGCAGAATAGAGAAAAAGCTTCAAGGTAAGGAAGGCTATGAATACACGCATTGGCTTTATCGGTCTCGGCATTATGGGCAAACCGATGGCGAGAAACCTGCGCAAAGCAGGATTTTCCCTCACGGTGTTTAGTCGCCGTTACAGTTCAATCGAAGAAGTCGTCGGAGACGGAATAGTCGGCGTTCATTCCCCTCGTGAAGTAGCGGAAGTCTCTGACATAGTCATCACTATGGTGACCGACACCCCGGACGTCCGCGATGTCGTGTTAGGCGATAACAGCGTCCTGAACGGCTTTCACTCTGGAGGAGTCATTCTGGATATGAGCACGATTTCCCCTAGCGCAACCCGGGAAATCGCAGCTGTTGTACAAGCACAAGGAATCGACTATCTCGATGCGCCGGTCAGCGGAGGTGAAGGCGGCGCTATTGCAGGCACATTATCCATCATGGTTGGCGGCAAAGAGGAGACATTTGCTAGATGTTTGCCCATCCTGGAAGCAATGGGGAAAAATATCATTCACGTCGGAGAAGTCGGGGCAGGACAGTTGACAAAACTGTGCAATCAAATCGCGGTCGCGGTCACCAATCTCGCCATGAGCGAAGCATTACTCTTTGGCGCGAAGGCAGGAATTGATCTGGAAAAAATGCACAAAGCAATTAGCGGCGGCGCGGCAGGGTCCTGGCAATTATCCAATCTCGGACCGCGTATTTTCCAACGCGACTTTGCCCCAGGTTTCATGGTAAGACTCCAGCAGAAAGATTTACGTTTGGTTCTCCACGAGGCGGACCGGATGCAATTGGCGCTGCCAGCAACAAGCTTAGTGCACAGTCTGTTCAACGCCTTGGAAGCCATGGGTGCAGAGAATGAAGGCACGCAAGCGCTCGTGAGAGTATTAGAACAATTAGCTGGCGTCGTTGTCAAAGCGAAAAGCTAATTCACTTCGCGGCCAATTTGTCTGGATCTTTTTCTAACGCCGCTTGTGTCACGAGAGAACCGACAGGAAGAAAGACGGAAAACTGAGAGCCCTGCCCTGGAGTGCTTTCGGCTGTCACACGACCGTTGTGTGCTTCAACAAGAGCTTTGACAATAAAGAGGCCAAGTCCGGCTCCGTCCAACGCTCGCGCCTGTATGCCTTGACGGTATTTTTCAAAAAGCGCGTGTATTTCCTCTTGAGAAATGCCAGGACCTGAGTCCTCAATCGTGACGACCACAGTGTCAGCATGCAACGCTGATCGAATGGTAATCCGTCCCCGTTCTGGCGTGAATTTGAGCGCATTATGGATCAAGTTGGCAAAAATGCGCTCCAAGGCTAATGGATCCCCGTCAACAAGCGGCAATTCGTCCTGAAGTTGCAACTGAAAAGTCAGGGCTCGGCGCATTGCCTCCCCTTCATACTGCTGCCCGACGTGACGTAAAACTGTATTGATCGCGATAGATTGGCGTGCGAGAGTCAGATGCCCTGACTCAATCTTTGAAAAATCGAGATAATTCGTGACCAGAGAATGAACTGTCAACGCATTTCGACGCAGACGCCACAGTAAAGTGCGTTGTTCTTCATCCGCTACATCTTCAAGTAACAATTCTGAATAGCCGAGAATTACATGGACTGGGTTCTTGATGTCATGCGTTACCATCGCCAGAAAGTCTGCTTGCTGACGCTCC
>CAZUFQ010000217.1:0-9231 GCA_964618735.1 uncultured Enterobacteriaceae bacterium | reverse complement strand
CAAGCAAATCGACCAACTCATTAAAGACGACTACAGCTTTTTGCTGCAAGAAAAGAACGACTGGAGCCTCACCGTCAGCCCACAAGATCTCGAACTGGTCGCCCATGTGTTACGGGTGCTCCTCCATACTGGAACAACTCCGGACTTCTTGTCAGACTATCTCGCCTTAATAGATTGCCAAAAAGCCGACGGTGGCTGGAGCCCGTTTTCTGCTGATGATGAAAGTACCGTGTGGGTCTCAGCGTTCTGTGGACTCATGCTCATTCGTGGTAACCAGCTCCTCAAAAATGACCGCGTCTCACATTCTGTGCAACGTGCAATCGACTATTTTCTCGACACACAAAAGCGAGATGGACGCTGGACCGATCCCCGTTGGGCGGACCTCGACACCACGAGTCATCCCGTCAGCTTCTTCAATGTTGTCATGGCGCTGGGGGAACAGCACCGTCGCCCTGAGGTCCTACGCTCATGGGAGAGCGGCGCTCGCTTTATCGTCGAGAGTCAAGCTCCTGACGGCGGCTGGTATGATGCAGATTTTCATCCGTCTGGAGTCGAAATTACCGCTCACCTCATCCAAGACGCGTTGATCGCTGATCTGGTGATTGATAATCGTATCAGCGCAATCCGTTCCTCCTGCGCCAAAGGAGCCGTAAAACTCTACGAATGGCAAGCTCAGGACGGTTCGTGGGATGAAGAAAACGTCGACCACACCATGGACTGCACGCGATCGTTAATGGTTGTCACCCGCGCCCTCGGCGATACGCGCGGCGAGGACATTATCGCAAAAGGTTTACACTGGATTCTCGCCCACAAGAACCCGCAAGGCTGGGGCGATTTTCCTGGGATGGAAAGCAACTTGGAACGCACCTGCGATGGGCTCGATACGCTACTCAAGTACAAAGCGTATCGGAATGCAAACCCTTTGGAGGTTGTGAAACTTTGGGGCTATACAGTCTAGATGGAATCGCAGTTCTGGCTCAAAGCTTGCTCCGTGGACGAGTTGCCTCCAGGCAGCCGTAAGCTCGTCAAACTGCACAACATCGAGATTGCTCTGTTTAACATCAAAGGCGAGATTTACGCTATTAAGAATCGCTGCCCCCACCGTAGCGGTCCCTTAATCCGCGGCTTCATTGATCCTGACGGAGGCATTAAATGCCCGATGCATGGCTGGCGGTTTGACCTGCGGGACGGGAGCAGCGAACGGCCGGCCCAAGCAACAGTCTACGCCACGAAAATCGTAGATGGCCATATCTATGTGGCTCTCTAACTGGCGTTTCTTTTTCTCTCCTTGCGGAATAAAGTAGGGCGGAAAAGAGTTTTTCTCCATGTAAGGACGGGCTGCCCATGCGAAGCAGAGCGTCGTTTGAAAGCGAAGCACTCCCTCATCTAGAATCCTTATTACGAACGGCAGTGCGATTAAGCGGCGAACGGGCGCGAGCAGAAGACGCTGTACAAGATACCTATCTTCGTGCATGGCGCTCGTTTAACACGTATCAGCCCGACACGAATTGTCGAGCTTGGTTGTTTCGGATTTTGTTGAATGTTCTGAAAAAGACAGCAGGCAAGAAAAAACACGATCCCCTGGCTGCGGCTGAGGATGTCGAGACGACGAACAAAGTGATCCCACTCTTCCCTCAGGTCGAGGGAGGAGGAGCCACACAAGACGTGATGGCGGCGGTGCGGCGTCTCGCGCCAGAATTTCGTGAGGTGTTATGGCTCGTGGTGGTCGAAGGGTTTTCCTACAAAGAGACGGCGGAGGCGCTCGATATTCCCATGGGGACAGTTATGTCCCGCCTCTATCGGGCGCGGCGCGAAATTCGTCGATGGTTGACGGCGCCGGGAATCGTTAAACAAGAAAGGACCTCGGGCCATGGAATGTAAAGACATTCAAAAACTCTTGAGCCCATTTGTCGATAATGAGCTGAGTGCGCATGAAGCCTTCAACGTCGCCGAACACCTTGAGGGGTGTATTCCTTGCCATCGTGAAATGGAAGAACTCCGGCAGTTTGACGAACAGATCAAAGCAGTCGGACGAGCCCCGCTCACTGGAGTTGAAGAGTTCCGCGCCGCGATCACATGGCGTTTATCCCCCTGGTTTTTGATACGCCGCTGGCGCAGTGTCGGCGCCACAGCCGCAGCCTTACTCTTTTTGGTGCTTGGTAAGCAATTATTCTCCGCGCCTGAGGATCCGGAAGCAGCAGCTTTTAGCGAAGCCCTCGTCTCTGAAATGCAGCTGAACATCACCCAACCTTTTTCGCTTGCTTGGCTCGACCCCCAAAGCATGCAGGATATTTTGAAGCAAGAAGGACTCACGGAGGTCCCGAATCTCGCTCCGGCGGGCTTCCATCTTGAGGGCGCTCGCATTTGTTATCCGCTCAATTATCCCTTCCTACAGCTTGTGTATCGGAATAGGAGTGAGGAAGTAACGCTCTTTATTTCGCGCAGGTGGACTCGCGTGCTATCGAGCCTCACCCAAAAAGATGGGTTCACAATTGTTCCCCTCGGCATTCGCGCAGTGTTCTTGGTCACCAGGGAATCGTTGCCGCACTTCGGAGACACACGCGACTTAGCTGAAGAAGAGATCAGCGCACTCTCCACGTAGACTCTTCTTTTGTCTCTTTTTGACACACTCTGTCTGACTAATCTGCCTGGGCCATCTTTGTTTTTGAGTCTTCGCTCGAAAATAAACAGGGTCCAGTTTCTTTGACCCTCCATTTCCACCTATTCTTTCTCGCCTCCACATAGGTGCGAAAAAAAGCCCTTGCCTTAGTCCGTTCGTCTGGTACCTTAAGGCCGGTTCGCAGCCGGAGGGGCAGCACCTCGCTAGGAGGGGAAACTATGTCGCAATACGTTGAAGGACCAGAGGCAGCGCAGATCGTCGAAAATAGATCGCAGCTCATAGATTATTTCTATCAAGCTAGCAAACCGCGCGAGGCCTGGCGTATTGGGACTGAATACGAAATGGTCGGCGTTTCTCGACGCAGCGGTCGAGCAGCTCGCTATTATGGCAAACGCGGCATTGAACGTCTCCTCTTCCGCCTTGCCGATGTTCTCGGATGGGAACCAATGGAAGAAGAAGGCCATGTCATCGCGCTGAAGGGGGAACGCGCGAATATCTCATTGGAGCCGGGAGCACAGGTCGAACTTTCTGGAGAACAATGTGAGACAATCCACTGTGCTGACCACGAACTGCGTCGCCATTTTCGGCATCTGCTCCCAGCCGCAGAAGCGTTAGAACTTGACTTTCTCAACTTGGGCATGCAACCAGTCAGTCCGCTCGACGATATTCAGTGGATTCCTAAGACGCGCTATCACTTTATGGCGCCTTACATGGAAACGGTCGGCACGCTCGGTCACCGCATGATGAAGCAGACTGCTTCCATTCAAGTCAATTTTGATTTCAGTACGGAAGCGGACGCGATGATGAAACTGCGTGTCGGCATGGGCCTGGTGCCTATTTTGACCGCTATGTTTGCGAACTCCCCTTTGTGGGACGGCGGCCTCAACGGTTACCTGACGATGCGCGGCCATATCTGGACCGACACGGATCGTCGCCGCAGTGGCCTTCTTCCTTTTGTCTTTTCGGATCGCGCAAGTTTTGAAGATTACGCAGAATACGCCCTGAACGTACCGATGTACTTTATTGTCCGCCACGGACGGTGGATTGACATGACCGGCATTCCGTTTCGCCGCTATCTTGCGGAAGGACATCAAGGAGAACGAGCGACGATGGAAGATTGGGTCCAGCACCTTACGACCCTCTTCCCTGAAGTCCGCCTGAAGAAATATCTAGAGATCCGCTGTATCGACCAACTTCCGGCAGAACTCATGCTCTCGGTGCCCGCCTTATGCAAAGGCATTTTCTACGAGAATGACTCGCTCTGGGCCGCCTGGGATCTCGTCAAAAAATGGAGTTGGGAAGAGCGGTTAAATGCGTACTATGATTCACATCAGCAGGCGCTCGGCGCACGAGTGCGTGGAATTTCTCTGCTTGACCTCGCCAAAGAACTGCTGATGATCTCCTGGGAAGGACTGCAACGTCACAATCAGTGTAATGCAGCTGGAGAGAATGAAACCATCTACCTCGAACGATTACGCGAAGAAATTTGGCGAGGACAGTGTCCCGCGTACAACGTCATAGAAAAGTGGATGGGCGAATGGAACTACGACGTGAAGCGCCTTATCGAAGGCACAGCGTATCGGTTGCCAGAAGAAGAACGATAAGACGCTGCACCAAGCACTATTCTCCAATCTTCATGAGCGCGCTGAGGCTTGGCGCGAAGAAGTACTCTCCACCTTTCAGCGTCACAAATTGAGCAAACGAGAAGGCTTTCCTGTCGCTGCTCCCCCAAACGGGCGGCCAGTGTTGGTCAGCAGTCTGACCATCTGTCTGTCCGATCACCGGGTCGATCCCACTTTTTTGTCGTGACGGATCAGTGTCGTTCGCCCATTGCTTCTGTATAAATTCAAACTGGTTGCCAATATCACTTTGAAAACACATAAAGAGGAGACCAACCCCCTGCGCCGGGAGCTCATCTATTGCCGGGTCATCTTTGGGTTCCTTCAATCGTTCACCGTAAGTAATCCCCCGCCGTGCAATGCGATGGCGACGCTCATTTTCTAGTTGATGCTGGCGTTCACCTTCTGGCGCTTGCGAATCAAGGGTCTCCCCACGCGGATTCATTTTGCGAATATGAGCATGCAGGGGACAACGATCCCCATTAGGGTCTGTCCCGTAGTCAAAATTATTTGGGCCGGGATTCGTCAATCCATCGTTCTCTTGAAGAACTACTGGAGTGCCGTCCTCGAATCGACCAACAACGAGAGCTCCAGCACGTTCCTTGTCGTCTCCCTCCAACTCTAGTATAGCCGCGAGTCGTTCTTCAGCCTCTTTGAAGCCGCGGACATTATGCTCAAGCTTACGAAACACCAAGTAGCTGCCAAAACTCAGATCTCCCAGACCGTTGGGGTCTCGCACCAGTATGAGCTCGGGCCCCGCCGCAGGATCATACGCGCCTGCCTGCCAATCACAATCTTTCTTCTTTTCATTTTCAATATCTTCCTGCAGGAAAAGAGGCTGGCTGCGGCCGTCGACATAACCAAAGTGCTCAATGACTTCGCAGCTCTCATTCCGAAGCGTCTTCCCTTCTTCTCGGGCGATAATATCCGCGAAATCCTCAACTTCCTTACAGATGATTGCTTCTTCGTAGTCCAGTATTTTTTTGTCATGATGCGCAAGCATGATCATCGCATGGATGTCGTCGCGATAACCTTCTTCCCATTCGTTTGCGGGAGGGTCTGCTAAGTCTACCTGAGAAGCCTTCATCCCAGCCACAAATTTCGGATCATTCAGGGGTAGAAGTCCAAGAGTGATATAACCCTGATATGAAAGAAAAAAGTTAGTGAACAGCCGGCCATGAGTTTGGAGGCGCTTAAAATCCTCAACCTGATCAAGTTGCCGCTTTGCCGAAGTCACGCGTTCTCGGGCAAAATGTCTGATCCATTGCTTCCCTCTGGCGTCCGCTGCAGCATCCATGCGGAACCTTAGAAATACGTGGACGCTATGCCCCCGGCCATGCGACTTGAGGATATTGCCTTGCAGATCAGCCAACAGCTCAGTCACATCGGGTGATCGATGATCGATGGGGGCCTTGAGCAAGTCCATACTCGCCATGCTCGAACTCCTTCAGCTAGAGTAATGAAAAATAAGGCATAAACCCCAGATAGGCTTTTGCTTCAAGTAACTGGTTGGGTTGGTAGACGAGTTTTACGTCTAACCATTTCCGAAAACGGCCAGGCCACTTCTCGCCGGGAAACAGCGTACAAAAGCTTCCGGGCCATGAAACCAAGGCCTCGCGTTTTTCAGGGGTGCACAGTCTCTCCTGCACACAAAGATCGAGTAAGGCTCGTCTTGTTGGATCTGGCTCTGGGAGATTGACTACTTGTTGTTGCGCAAAAGCAATACCGATTCTCGGAAGCACATTCTCTCCGATGCTCAAGTCGATGAACATCGTGTCATCAACCGTTTCAGGCGTACAAAAAGTGGCAAGAACGTCTGCGAGTTCCTGGCGAGACCCCGGCCAGCCGATGCGGGCGAGATACGAGAACAAGTGTTCTCTTGGCACAGAGCCGTAGAGCTTCACGACTGCAGGCTGACGTGCAACCATGGCCGAAACATGGATAATGCGACCGCCGCGGGGAAGCGAGGTGAAACAGGTCAAGAGGGATTTTCTTTCGTGCGAGGACAAAGGAGCCCCGCATAAAAGCTGCAAGCCATCTTCCGTAACCTGCTGGCGGCGTTGCGGGTCGCGGGCATTCATAAACTGCGCCCACGAGCGTCTCTCGGCATAGAGAGGATCGATACAAAAACTAAAAGACGGCAAAGGCACCTCCGGCATGAATGCGTCGGCATGATCGAATTCAAACCAGATAAGCGGCGCCTGCTCATACAAAAGCGATGTCGGCTCAGCCCATTGCTGAAAAAAATCTTGCGCCTGCCTCCAGAGCGACGTCTCAAAGAAAAAGCCTGGCAAACCGGCATCCGTTTGCCGCCCGGCCAAAATTTCACGCCCCCCATCAGAGGCGGCAATGCAAGTCAAGAAATCGACCTGGCGGGCCTGGTCGGTCAGTCGACATTCCCAGTAACAAGAAGATGTTGCTTTTGGCAACAACGCCGCGATGCGATGAGCGTAGGCGAACGATGCGGCAGAAACGAGCGAAAGAGGAGCGCTCGACTCTATCAACTTGAGGGTCTCGCGTAAAGACCACAGCATAGAAACCTCCTAATAAAGAAGAGCTGAGACCAACATCGTGAACGACATAAGCCTCAGCCAAAAAGTTCTGCGGAGGGAGGAAGCCTCCGCGGCGGCGTTACCAGAAGCGTCCGTAGCTCTTTTCGAGTTCTTTTTCCATTGCGTACAGAATCAATGCGTCCATTGCCGCCTTAAAGTTGGGGTATTCCTCTACGCCATCATAAGACCACGGTGTAGGATCTCCATAAACTTCATTGATAGTCTCATTAGTCTCGGTTGCTCGAAATGTATCTTTGAACAACTGGAACTTCTGGAGAGTAGCAGCAATTCTCTTTTGACGGCCCGTGTCTGGGTTAGGATCTTGGTCGGCGGCCTTCTCATCCGCCTCAGCAATGAGTGTCCTCTTCTGCCAATCGGCTTCTCGCTCTACTCTTTTCTTCAAAAGCGCCATCCCCGCATCTTCGATGAGCTTTCGTTGCCTGTCAGTGAGTTCGAAAAACTCCATGACCTCATGGGGTTCATCTCGAAACCTCTGATTCATCTCCGTGTCATTCATGACGTTGTACAAAAAGGAAAGCATTCCTGAAGGCATGACAGCCATAACTTTTCCTCCTTACTTCCTCCGGGGTATTTCTCGTAGTGGCGCAGCGTAGCAAGGACCGAAACAGAAAGTCCTGAGAAAATTCTGAGATTTCTCTGAGATTTTTCTACACGGAACAAGCGACTGATTTTAAGCTGAACGAAGGGATACGCTTCTTGCTCATCCCTTTGATGTGGGCGTAGGCCAGTCAGGCTCAGCGTGGCCCGTCACTTTAGCGACTTCGCCTGTTGATGGTGGGCCACTTCAATAGCTTTGTGACACTACGCTTCAGCCTTCGCCTCTACGCGGGAATGGGATGTTCAGTGGAGGATGTCGGCAATTTTTGCCTTTCGATTTTTGCCTTTTGCCTTTGGCCTTTCTTCTTCTTTACATACTAAACCTTGCACGCTGCACTGCTGAAGTGTGAGTTCGCCTCTCAAGCGATAGAGCTCCGCTTCCCAGAACCTTTCCTCAGTACGCTCTACCCTGGTGAGCGCCTCAGCTAAGACCTGCAAGCCTTCAGCCTCCTGCCTGGCTCGGCCATGGGTTTTCGCTTGGACAGAAAGATAAAAAGGTAATCCGAGTTCCGCTCCGGTCGCTTTCCAAGCTGCGAGCGTCTGAGAAATTTTTTCTACTCCTTCTTGTCCCTGGGCCCGCTCACCGAGCAACCAGCCTTGCCAGAGATTTCCTTGCGCCGACCACAACATAAACTCGTGCTCTGCGGCCAACACCCGCAGTTCATCAGCATAGGTTTGCACAATTTGCCAATCTCCACAGCAATGTTGGAGCCACGTCGCAAGAGACAAGGCAAACGCGAGACTAGGGGGATGGTTCAGCTTCCGACCGAGAGCAAGTGCATCACGGCTTCGTTGCAGCGCACGCTCCGTATAACCCAAAAGCCATAAGATATGCGACAGGGCGGAAAGACAAGTCACCTCGGAGTCTTGTCCATACAAAACGGTAGGACCATGATGAGGCTGAGAGCGGTACAGAACAAGAAACTGCTCCAGGTGTGCTTCGGCCTGGGAGAGCTCCCCCATCTGGAGCAATATCATTCCCAACGCCAAATGCCCTTCGAGCACGAGGTCCCGATCTTGCTCCCGCTGAGCAAGGACGAGAAGCTGCTCGCCCAACCCACGCGCCATGCGATGCTCCGCTCGGACATTATAATAGCGCCATAACCCTCGCAGCACGGAAAAGAGCTGCGGCGTTTCTTTCACCTGCTGGCAAAGCTCTCGCGCTCGATCGTACGCCTGTATCACTTCCGGAGCAGCGTACCCTTTCATGACCATGAACGCGGGGCCGAGAGAGACCTGCACTTCAAGCTCTTGCTGGGTCCGTACAGGCGAATCAGGAAGCATCTTGAGTAAACCTAACCCATTTGTTAGAAAACTAATTGCTTCCTGACAAGCAGACTTTTGCAAGGAATTTTCCGCAGCAATCTGTAGATACCGTATGGCTCGGAGATGGTCTCGTCCTTGTTCAAAGTGCACAGCCAGTTCTGCAGCTCGCTCCCCACCCTGCGAGCCGTAGGCCTGTTCCCCTCGCTCGCCAATGCGCAAGTGAAAAAGCGCGCGTCGCGCTGGGGGAACTCGTTCATACCACACTTTGTGATAGAGGGCGTGCTGGAACCCATAGCCCCCGGCGACAGTGCCGTCGGGCCATTCAACAATTCCAGAGGAGCGGAGAAAGAGACGGCGACGCACCATGTCCTCACACCAGTCCTCGACCTGGGGAGTGTCTACTCCGACAGCCGCAGCCACTGCCGCCGCCGAAAACTCGGCGCCAGCAACGCTGCCCGCTTCTAGCACACGACGCTCCTCCGGACGCAGCCAGTCTATTTGTTGCTCAATGATCTGCCGAATACTCTCGGGCGCCGCCGCCGCCGCCGCTCCCAAA